>CAZNQG010000055.1:0-22042 GCA_964575235.1 uncultured Bacteroides sp. | reverse complement strand
TTCTCAAGCTGCAGACAGATGGTTCATGGAAGATCACCCGTGAGATATGGAGTATTTACCGTCCACCCACGTCAGCGTATTGAGGTTTATGGGTATGTACAAGTGTTCTTCTATCATGAGTTGTCTAACAATCTCATTCACCTGATGCTGGCGCTGTGACATGAAATCAGGTATTGTGAGATTACATAAAACTTTTAACTTTAATAAACAGTCTCTGGAATCGGCAGCACAGGTAACGAATGCCGTAGGCCAACAAAAATATGTATAAATAATGCAGAAAACCATTGAGATCTCTACTTCCGCACAAAACGGCCTGTACGACATCACCCCGCAGGTAAAGGCTTCGGTCAGGGAAAGCGGGGTACGGAACGGAATGGTGTCGGTCTATGTGCAGGGGGCAACGGCTGCCATCATGATCCAGGAGAACTGGGACCAGTCCGTGCAGAACGATGTCGTGAACCTCCTGCGCAAGCTGATCCCCCAGGGCGTTTGGGAACACGATGCCCAGGATGACAACGGGGATGCCCACCTGAAGGCAGGCCTGGTCGGTCCCTCCGAAACGGTCCCCGTCATCAACGGGGAACTGGGCCTTTCGACCTGGCAGAATATTTTCCTTTGCGAGTTCGACGGTCCCCGTTCCACCCGCCGCATCGTGGTGACCATTTTAGCTTCGGAGTAGCAATCCCCGTCAAAAATCCACCATCCCTCGGCATCTTTTAAGCCGGCGCTTCAAAATTTCCGCGTAATACCGACGGCATTGTCAATTGAGGAACCTACTTTTTGCCGCAGGCAAAAATCCGAGACGAAATGATAATGCCGGAGGTACGGAAATTTTAGTAGGCGCCTTGTTTAAAGATGCCTCTGTCTGATGTTGTGGATTTTTAGCGGGGATTGCCGGGGTCAGCACAGGAAGTCCAGGTTCCGTCGAAGTCCCCCGTACCCGGTTCGTTTGAGGGCCGAACCTTCGAATGTTTCGTTGAATTTGTGCTCGTCCAGGCCCATCCATGCTTCGCGTGTCATTTCCAGGAGTCCCGGCAGGGGTCTGAGCCATGCTTCGTTGTGCGGGTGTGCGTTGTTGTTCCAGGGACAGACTTCCTGGCAGACGTCGCATCCAAAAACGCGGTTTTGCATTTTTTCCCTGAATGCCTCCGGCATTTCCGGTCTTTTGTATTCGATGGTCAGGTAGGAGATGCAGCGGGTGGCATCGACCCTGCGCCCGGGCAGGATGGCCTGTGTGGGGCATGCGTCGATACAGCGGGTGCAGTCGCCGCAATATTCGTTTCCCGGCCGGTCCGCCTCCAGCTCCAGGTCACAGACGATCGCCCCGATGAAAAACCAGGAACCATGCTTGCGGTTCAGCAGAAGGGAATGCTTCCCGATCCATCCGAGTCCCCCGAGCCTTGCCCAGGTCCTCTCCAGGACCGGGGCGGAATCGACGAACACCCTTCCCGATACCGGCGCGATCGCTTCCTGCATCCAGGCAAGGAGTTTTTTCAGTTTTTTGCGGATGATCTTATGGTAATCCCTCCCGAATGCATACCTGGATACGATGGGCGCCTCCGGGTCGGTTTGGGTTTGGGTGGTGTGGTAATTCTGCAGTACGGTGATCACGGACCGGGCGCCTTCGACCAGCAGGCGCGGATCCGTGCGTTTTCCGAAGTGTTTTTCCATGTACCGCATCTCTCCGTGGTAACCGTGGCCGAGCCAGTCCCCCAGCCTGGCCGCATCCTCAGCCAGGTATCCGGCACGGGCGATGCCGCAGTCCAGAAAACCGAGTTCCCGGGCCTTTTCTTTAATGTGCCGGCTGTATCGGGCGGAATCGTTCAAGGAGCGTGGTTTTGAGGTTGGACGGACCCGTTTCACCGGGTGGGGCATGATCACATCAGACCCAGTTCAAGCCTGGCCTCGTCCGAAAGATGGGATTCATCCCATGGAGGGTCGAAGGTCAGTTTCAGGTCGAGTTCCCTGACCCCCTCGACGGCCTCGACCTTTTCCCTGACCTCCCTCAGGAGATCCTCTGCGATGGGGCAGCTGGGTGCGGTAAGGGTCATCCTTATCCGTACGTTTCCCTCGTCGTCGGCATCGATCTCGTAAATCAGTCCCATGTCATAGATGTTCACCGGGATCTCCGGGTCGTATATGTTCTTGAGGACCTTGATGATTTCGTCTTCCAGCTGGAGAAATTCGTTTTCGGCTTCCATGGGCTCATCGTTTTACATGTCCGTTTTTTCCTTTTTCAAGCATGGTCTTGTATGCCAGGGCATAGAGTTTCATCTGCTTGACCATGGCAAGCAGGCCGTTCGACCGGGTCGGTGAGAGGTTCTCCCGAAGCCCGATACGGTCGATGAAGGTAAGGTCGGCATCCAGGATCTCCTGCGGCTCATGGCCGGAAAGGACACGGATCAGCAGGGATACGATCCCCTTGGTGATGATGGCGTCCGAGTCTGCCGTAAAGATAACCTTCCCGTCCTCCAGGTCGGACCGGAGCCATACTTTGGACTGGCAGCCGTTGATCAGGTATTCGTTGGTACGGTAACCGGGATCCATCTCCGTAAGGTTCTCGCTCAGTTCGACCAGGTAATTGTATCGGTCAAGCCAGTCGTCGAAGATCTCGAATTCGGCAACGATTTCTTCCTGTATTTGTTCCGTCTTTGCTTCGCTCATCGGGGATCAAGATTAATGTGGCCTGCCCGGGCCGGCACCCTGCAAAGATAATCAATGAAATCCAAAGCCGCTTCAGCGGAACATTTTCAGCACCCGCTGGAGTCCCTGGTAAAGCCGGTCTATCTCCCCGGTGGTGTTGTAAAAGGCCAGGCAGGCCCGCAGGGTTCCGGTGATCCTGAAACGATCCATGACCGGCTGGTTGCAATGGGTCCCGGTCCTCACGGCGATACCGAGCTTGTCGAGCACCATGCCCGCATCGTACGGATGGATGTCTTCGAGCAGGAAACTCAGGATGCCGATCTTTTGCGGGGCCGTGCCGTAGATCTGCAGGCCCGGAACGGATATGAGCTTCATGGTGGCGTATTCCAGGAGGGACTGCTCGTATTCCCGGATCACACCGAGCCCGATCCCGCTGATGTAGTCCAGGGCCGAAGCCAGTCCCGCAGCACCGATATAGTTTGTGGTTCCGGCCTCGAACTTGAAGGGAAGCTGGTTGTAGGTGGTTTTCTCGAAGGTGACGCAGTCCACCATGTCCCCGCCCCCCTGGTAAGGCGGCATTTCGTAAAGGTATTGCTCTTTGCCGTAAAGGACTCCGATCCCGTTGGGGCCGTATATTTTATGTCCGGAAAATACATAAAAATCGGCATCCATCCCCTGCACATCCACGGGCTCATGCTGCACGGCCTGTGCCCCGTCGACCAGCACCGGGATGTTTAAGTCGTGGGCCCGTCCTATGATCTCCTTCACGGGATTGATGGACCCCAGCGTGTTGGAGACATGTGTCACGGCCACGATACGGGTCTTGCGGGAAAGCAGTCTGTCGTATTCTTCCAGGATAAGTTCCCCCTTATCGTTGAATGGGATGACCTTCAACCTTGCTCCCTTTCGTTCGCACATCATCTGCCAGGGTACAATGTTGGCATGGTGCTCCATCTCGCTGATGATCACCTCGTCGCCCCTGGACACGTATTTTTCCCCGAAGGAGAATGCCACCGCATTGATCGAACCCGTTGTGCCGCTGGTAAAAATTATCTCGTTTGTGGAGGCCGCGTTGATGAACTTCCGTACCGTTTCCCTTGCTTTTTCGTAGGCATCGGTCGATTGTTCGCTCAGGTAATGCAGCCCGCGGTGGATGCTGGAATTTTCCTCCTCGTAGTATTTACGTATGGTTTCGATTACCTGCCTCGGCTTCTGCGTGGTGGCCCCGTTGTCGAGGTAAGCCAGGGGCTGGTCGTACACCTTTTTCGAGAGTATGGGGAAGTCCTTCCGGATCTTTTCTACATCGAACGGCATGGGAGACTTGCTTATTTGGGCGGGGGCACATCGCCGCAGGCCATGGTACAGTTGTTGCATCTCGAAAGCTCGCCCCGGAGGCGTTTTGAGACCAAATCGTTGATGCGGTCCTTCAGGGGCACCACCTCGATCTTATCGATCACTTCGTGTGCAAAGGCATACAGCATCAGCAGGCGGGCTTCCTGCCGGGGAATGCCGCGGGACTGCATATAGAACAGTGCATTCTCATCAAGCTGCCCGGTGGTGGCTCCGTGGCTGCAGCGGACATCGTCTGCATAGATCTCGAGCTGGGGCTTGCTATTCATTCTTGCTTCATCCGACATGAGGATGTTGTTGTTGGTCTGGTAGGCCACCGTTTTCTGTGCGTCGGGGCGTACCAGGATCCGTCCGTTGAATGCCCCGGTGGCCTGTTCGTCCAGGATGCCCTTGAACAACTGGGTGCTGGTACAGTCTGGACTGGCATGGTCGATGTTCACGTAATTGTCGATGTGCTGGCTTCGGTCGGCAAGAAAAAGCCCGTATACCTGGCTTTCGGCGCCCCGGTCATTCAGCAGCACATGCGTGTTGTTCCGGATGGTGCCTCCGTGCAGGGTGATGGTGTTCGATTTTACACGGCTGTCGCTTTCCTGGTGGATGAACAGGTTGGTCAGGAGGTTTGAGTTCAGGTGCTCGTTCTGCACCCGTGAGTATTTGAAATGCGCTCCGGGTCCCGCGTAAATCTCCGTCACCGCGTTCGTCAGAAAACGGAAAGGGGAGAGGGTGTGGTCGCATACGATCACCTCTGCACTTGCATTGTCTTCCAGGATGAAAAGGTTACGGTAATGCAGCAGGGTGTCCAGTCCGGTCATCGGGAGGTGTACCACCTGGACGGCTTCGTCGGGGGATTTCCCCCGGGGCACGTATATAAACAGGCCGTCCAGGGCAAAAGCCGTGTTCAGGGAAACCAGTCCGTCCGCACCGGCACCCGTGTGCTTGTTATAATGCTCCCTTACGAGATCCGGGTACTGCTTCATTGCTTCGGCCAGGCTTCCGATTAGGATGCCGCCGTCCAGTTTTGCAAGCTTCGATTCCGTGCCGAAGTAAAATCCGTTCAGTATGATCTCCAGCCGGGTCTTCAGGTTAGGGACGTCACAGGTAAAAATGTCCTCGACCCGGAAGTCCACATTGCTGGGTTGGAACTGCATGGAATACCCGGGTTCAAATATCTTCTGGAGCGAGGTGTATTTATAAAGCTCGCTTTTCTTGTCCGGCAGTCCCGTTTTGCTGAAACGGTCCATCGCGTCCCGGCGGATTTCCTTCATAAAAGGAGGGGATGCCTTGGCCAGGATATCTTGTTTTTCCCGGAACAGGGTGATATATTCTTCGCCGGTACTCATCGGTTGTTACCGTTTGCTTCGGCCCTGATCCAGTCGTAGCCTTTTTCTTCCAGTTCCAGGGCCAGTTCCCGCCCGCTGGATTTTACGATCCGGCCCTGGTACAGGACGTGGACAAAATCCGGCACGATGTAATCAAGCAGGCGCTGATAGTGGGTAATGACGATGGTGGCGTTGTCCTTGTTCTTCAGGGCGTTCACCCCCTTGGCCACGATCTTCAGCGCATCGATGTCGAGTCCGCTGTCCGTCTCATCCAGGATGGCCAGTCTGGGTTCGAGCAGGGCCATCTGGAAGATCTCGTTCTTTTTCTTTTCACCCCCGGAGAACCCTTCGTTCACCGAGCGGTTGGTCAGCTGGGAGTCGAACTCCACCAGTTCCTTGCGTTCGCGCATGTATTTCAGGAAATCCCCCGCCGACATGGGCTCCTTCCCCTGGAAGATCCGGTGTTCGTTGACGGCGGTCTTCATGAAATTCACCATGCTGACCCCCGGGATTTCGACCGGGTACTGAAAACCCAGGAAGATGCCTTTCCTGGCCCTTTCCTCCGGGTCCAGTTCCAGCAGGTTCTCGCCCATATAGGTTACCGAACCGTGGACAACCTCGACCAGGTTCCTGCCGGCCAGGACCGAAGCCAGCGTGCTCTTGCCCGAACCGTTGGGTCCCATGATGGCGTGCACCTCTCCTGCTTTCACATCCAGGTTGATCCCTTCCAGGATCGGTTTATCCCCGATAACGACTTTTAAATCCTTAATCGATAACATCTTGCTTCTTGATTCCGGTTAACATTCATTCTCTCATTATCCGCACCTGCTTAACCCACGGATCCCTCCAGGGAAATCTGAAGGAGCTTCTGTGCTTCCACGGCAAATTCCATGGGCAGTTTGTTCAGCACTTCCCTTGCGTAGCCGTTGACGATCAGTCCCACGGCCTTCTCCGTATCAATACCCCGCTGGTTGCAGTAAAATATCTGGTCTTCGCTGATCTTGGAGGTTGTGGCTTCGTGCTCCACGATCGCCGAACTGTTGTCCGTTTCGATATAGGGGAAGGTATGGGCCCCGCATTTATCGCCCAGCAGGAGGGAGTCGCACTGTGAAAAATTCCTTGCGTTCTGCGCACCCTTCAGGATGCGTACGAGTCCCCTGTAAGAATTCTGGCTCCTGCCTGCGGAGATCCCTTTCGAGATAATGGTGCTTCGGGTATTGCGGCCGATGTGCATCATCTTGGTGCCCGTGTCCGCCTGCTGCAGATTATTGGTTACGGCGACCGAATAAAATTCCCCGATGGAATGGTGCCCTTTCAGGATGCAGCTGGGGTACTTCCAGGTAATGGCCGAACCGGTCTCCACCTGGGTCCATGAGATCTTCGAATGGTTCCCCTTGCAGATGCCCCGCTTGGTAACGAAATTGTAGATGCCCCCCTTGCCTTCCCGGTCACCCGGGTACCAGTTCTGTACGGTGGAATACTTAACCTCGGCCTTTTCGAGGGAGACGATCTCCACAACGGCGGCATGCAGCTGGTTCTCATCCCGCATCGGGGCCGTGCATCCTTCCAGGTAACTCACGTAGCTTTCGTCATCGGCTACCAGCAGGGTGCGTTCGAACTGACCGGTGCTGGCGGCATTAATACGGAAATAGGTTGAAAGTTCCATGGGGCAGCGGACCCCCCTGGGTATGTAGCAGAAAGACCCGTCGGAAAACACGGCCGAATTCAGGGCGGCAAAGTAATTGTCCGTGTAGGGTACCACGCTTCCCAGGTACTGGCGCACCAGGTCCGGGTGGTTTTTCACCGCCTCGCTGAAGGAACAGAAGATGATTCCGAGTTCCGCAAGGGTTTCCGAGAAAGTGGTCTTTACGGATACCGAGTCCATGACGGCATCCACGGCCACCCCGGTCAGGCGTTTTTGTTCATCCAGGGGTATCCCGAGCTTGTCGAAGGTCGCCCTGAGCTCGGGATCGACATCGTCCATGCTCTCCAGGCTTGCTTTGCGTTTGGGCGCCGCATAATAAATGATATCCTGGTAATCGATCTCCGGGATTTGCAGATGAGCCCAGCCGGGCATACTCATCTTTTTCCACTGTTCGAATGCCTTCAGGCGGAACTCCAGCAGCCATTCGGGTTCTTCCTTTTTGGCCGAGATCGTCCGTATGATATCCTCGTTCAGCCCCTTCGGAAGGCTGTCGGTTTCGATATCGGTATAGAATCCGTATTTGTAGTCGCTCTGGGTTACCTCCCTCAGTACTTCATCCTGATTATTTTCCATGGCCATCCTCCCGATCCGCTCGACGCACTTATTTAGATCAATTCCAAATAGGGGCAAAGATACACAAAAGTATTAAATTTGACCAATATCTTCCGCATGAGTAAACCAAAAAAAGCCCGGCCGGTTTCCGATCTCGGTGAATTCGGGCTGATCGACCACCTGACCAGGGATATTTCACTGAAAAACAAGAGCAGCCTGAAGGGGGTGGGGGACGATGCAGCCGTGCTGGATTACCGGGGAAAAAACATCGTGCTGACCACAGACCTGCTCGTCGAGGGCATCCATTTCAACCTGGTCTATACTCCGCTCAAACACCTGGGTTACAAGGCTGTTACCGTGAACCTTTCGGATGTGTACGCTATGAATGCCCGGCCCAGGCAGGTTCTTGTATCCGTGGCGATTTCAGGGAAGTTCTCGGTGGAAGCCATGGAGGAACTTTACGGGGGAATAAGGCTGGCCTGCGACACTTACGGGGTCGACCTGGTGGGTGGGGACACGACCAGCTCGGTAACGGGATTGGCCATCAGCATTACGGCGGCGGGTGAAGCGGAAAAGGGCAAAACGGTATATCGAAACACGGCCAGGCTGAACGACCTGATATGTGTAAGCGGCAACCTGGGAGCCGCGTACATGGGATTGCAGCTCCTGGAAAGGGAGCGCAGGCTGTTCGAGGAGTCCCCCGGGGGAGTGCAGCCGGATCTTTCGGGTTTTGAGTACATCCTGGCCAGGCAGTTAAAACCGGAAGCCCGCAGGGACATCGTCGACGCCCTGGACGGGCAGGGGATCGTTCCCCATGCCATGATCGACCTGTCGGACGGGCTCTCGTCGGACCTGCTCCACGTCTGCAGGCAGAGTGGAGTGGGCTGCCGGATTTTCCAGGACCGGATCCCGGTTGACCGGGAAACGGCCCGGGCAGCCGAAGAGATGCACCTCGAACCCTTCGTATGCGCGCTGAACGGGGGGGAGGATTACGAGTTGCTGTTCACCGTTCCGCTGGAAATGCATGACCGGATCCTGCAGATCCCCGGCGTTTCGATTATAGGACATGTTACCTCGAAGGAGGCGGGAACGAAATTCGTAACCGAACAGGGTGCCGAGATGGAACTCCAGGCGCAGGGATGGAATGCCTTGAGGTGATCCGGCGGTGTAAATACGGGGTCTTTACCGACTGCTCCGATGAGGGAGATCAATACTCGATCCCGCCGCCGAGTCCCTTAATGAGTCCCCGTTTCGAATCTTTTATAAAAGACAGGATCTCATCACGCTCTTCCGAGGGCTGAAAATTCTTTTCGATGTACTCCATGGCCTGGGTAGTGTTGTATCCGCCGTGGAATACAATGCGGTAGATCTCCTGGAGTTCCTGTATTTTCTCCTGGGAAAAGCCCCTGCGCTTCAACCCGATGGAATTCAATCCCTCGTACGAAAGCGGTATTCTTCCCGCTGTGATGTAGGGCGGTACATCCTTTCCCACGCGGGAACCTCCCTGGAGCATGGCATGCTTGCCGATCCGGCAGAACTGGTGGATGAGTGAGGCCCCGCTGACGATGGCAAAATCGCCTATTGTCACCTCTCCGGCCAGGGCGGCACTGTTTACCAGGATCGCGTTGTCTCCGATGTCGCAGTCGTGGGCTATGTGAACGTAGGCCATCAGCATGGCGTTCCGGCCGATGGTTGTTTTACCCCTGGCGTTGGTACCCTTGTTAACCGTAACGTATTCCCGGATGATGGTGTTGTCGCCGATCTCAACGGTGGTTTTCTCGCCCTGGTATTTAAGGTCCTGTGGTATTCCTGAAATCACGGCGCCCGGGAAAACCTTGCAGTTCTTACCGACCCGTGCCCCATCCATGATCACGGCGTTCGGACCGATCCAGGTACCTTCTCCGATCTCAACGTCTTCATAAACCGTGACAAAAGGTTCGATGACGACGCCATCGGCAATTTTTGCCCCAGGATGGATGTTTGCACCGGCCTGGTTCATTTTATTCATATTCTTTTACGATCTGGGCCATCAATTCTCCTTCGGAAACGACGTTTTCCCCCACGAAAACCTGGCCGAACATATGCGCGATGCCCCTGCGGATGGGTTCGAGAAGGTCTGCCTTAATGACCAGCGTATCGCCGGGTACGACCTTCCGCTTGAACTTCACGTTGTCGATTTTCATGAAGTAGGTGGCATAGTGTTCCGGGTCCGGTACGGTATTCAGGACCAGTATCCCCCCGACCTGTGCCATGGCTTCCACCTGGAGGACACCGGGCATGACCGGTTCCTGGGGGAAGTGTCCCTGGAAGTAGGGTTCGTTCACCGAGACGTTCTTTACCCCGACCACGGTTTTGTCATCGCGGTGCAGGATCTTGTCAACCATGAGGAAAGGATACCGGTGCGGAAGGATCTTTTTGATTTCGTTGATATCCAGTATGGGATTATTGAGATCGTACTGGGGCGCCTTTTTCTTCAGCCGGTCCTTCTTGATCTTGCTACGGATCAGCCTGGCAAACTGGTTGTTCGCATAATGCCCCGGGCGGGTGGCAATGATCTTTCCCTGAATGGGCTGCCCGACCAGGGCAAGGTCGCCGAGGATGTCCATCAGCTTGTGCCGGGCGGGTTCGTTGCTGTAATTCAGTTTCACATTGTTCAGGATGCCTTCGGGCTGGACCTTGACCTTGGGCTTGTTGAAAAGTTCGGCAAGCCGGTCCAGTTCAGCCTGCGTGACCTTTCGGTCGATGATCACAATGGCATTGTCGACATCCCCTCCCTTGATGAGGTTGTTTTTCAGAAGGAATTCCAGTTCGTGCAGGAATACGAACGTCCGGGCCGGGGCGATTTCCTTGTTGAAATCCCGGATGTCATCCAGGTTGGCATACTGGAATCCGAGCACCTTGGAATTGTAGTCAATCTTCACATCCAGGCTGAACTTATCGTCCGGGTATGCGCTCAGCTCGATTCCGTGTTCTTCGTCCCGGTATTCGATTTTCTCGTCGATGACAAAGACATCCCTTTTTGCATCCTGCTCGGCCAGTCCAACTTTCTCGATGGCTTCGGCATAATCCTTTGAGCTTCCGTCCAGGATCGGTGCTTCCGGACCGTTGAGTTCAATGGTAATGTTATCGATTCCGCTGCCGACGCATGCGGCAAGCACGTGTTCAACGGTGGAGACCTTAACGCCGTTGTCCTCCAGGGTGGTGCCCCGGCTCGTCTCAACCACGTTTTCGGCGATGGCCTGTATGATCGGGCGATCGTTCAGGTCGGTCCTTATGAACTGGTAGCCTTGATCTTCGGGTGCAGGAGAGAGGGTAAGCTTGACTTCAACGCCGGTATGGAGTCCCCATCCGCTGAAGCTGACGGGTTTTTTAATGGTTCTCTGGTTTTCGGTCATATTCCCCTTGCGCTATTGAAAATTGGTCCCGAAATATACAAAAATTAAGCAAATCTGTTTTTACTCCCACAAGCCCTCAGGATCCCCCGGATTTCTTGATATCATCCAGGTCGTGTTGCATCCGGTTTACCTGGCCGTAAAGCTCATATAGTTTCTTGAACACCGCGGAAGCTTTCCGGAATTCGCGGATGTCAAAAGCGGGTGAGCCCAGCACAATCTCCTTTTGCTTCAGGCTATGGGATACGCCTGCCTGGGCACCGATGATAACCCCGTCGGCGATGGTCAGGTGACCCACGACTCCCGCCTGAGCCGCCAGGATCACGTTTTTTCCGATCTTGGTGGAACCGGCCACCCCGGCCTGGGCGATCACAACCGAATTGTCCCCGATCTCCACGTTATGGGCGATCTGGATCAGGTTGTCCATTTTAACCCCGTTGCCGATGCGGGTCGAGCCCATGGTGGCGCGGTCGATGGTAACGTTTGCCCCGATTTCCACGTCGTTCCCGATGACCACGTTTCCGACCTGGGGAACCTTCCTCCTGGATTCCGATCCTTCCTCGAGGGCAAATCCAAACCCGTCAGACCCGACAACGGTCCCCGCATGGATCACGCAGTTTTCCCCGATCATGCATTCCCTGAGGATCTTCACACCGGGGTGCAGGATGGTATTTTTACCGATGCTTGCATGATCGCCGACGTAAACATGGGCATGAAGCTGCACGTTGTCCCCGATGCTGGCATGGTCCCCGATGGATACAAAATCACCGATGTAGATATCCTTGCCGGTACCGGCGGTCGATGCGATGCTTGCATGCGTACTGACCCCGGTTTTCCTGGGTTTTGACTGTTCATAGAGATCCAGCAGGTTGGCAAAGGCTTCGTAAGCGTCCTTGACCCGGATCAGCGTAGTGCTGACCTTTTTTTCAAGCTTCAAATCCTGGTTTACCAGTACGATGGATGCCCGGGTATCGTATATGTATTTCCGGTATTTCGGATTGGCCAGGAAAGACAGGGTACCCGGTTTTCCCTCCTCAATTTTCGAAACGTTGCTGACCTTTGTGTTTTCGTCTCCTTCTATGGTTCCTTTCAGGAAAGCGGCAATTTGTTGGGCGGTGAATTCCATGGGTCTACAGGTTTGATCACAAATGTAATCAATTAGGCAAATCTCGGGGTGTATCCTTGGGATAACACAGGAAATATTTTTTTACGGTCCTGGACAGAACGGAAACATCAAGCATGTCTGAGGCTTGCGTTATGTCCTTCAAAACGCCGCCGTGAAAAAGGATTTGTATCTGCTCGTCCTCCGAACGGTAGGCGTTGTTGCTGATGGAACCGGAGTAAACCAGGTATTCCAGATCGTTTTCATTCAGCCCGTAGTGCTTCCCTACTGAATTCCGTACGTCATTTATATATACGGGATCAAAGGCCCCGTTACGGATTTCGATGCGGTAGAGCTTACGGTTCACCAGGTTGTTGCTGAGGATGGACAGCACCTTGTCGTCATGGCCGGCCCATACCTTTGCCGATGCGATGATGTCGTTGTCGTCCAGTCCGGCAAAAGCCTCCAGGTTCTGGATGATACCGGGGGTGATTTCCGGACGGGTCCTTGAGGAAGCATCCTTAAAGAAATCTTTCCGGCTCACCGGTTCGTAAAGGAATCGTCCAAGGGCGGGCGTGGTGAACAGCTCCCTGCCTTCCGATGCAAGCTGCCTGGCCCGCCGCAGGATGTTCAGCAGGAGCACCTCGGAGGAAAGGACCGTTTTGTGCAGGTAAACCTGCCAATACATCAACCGCCTGGCAATCAGGAATTTCTCTATGGAGTAAATTCCCTTGTGGTCCACGACCAGTTTGTCGTCCACCACGTTAAGCATGCGTACGATCCGATCGGAACCGATAACGCCCTCGGTCACACCGGTAAAAAAGCTGTCCCTTTTCAGGTAATCCAGCCGGTCCATATCCAGTTGCCCGGCGATCAGCTGGTGGAGGAATTGTTTCGTGTATCCGCCGGTGAAAATTTCAATGGTCAGGTCCAGCCTGCCCCCGAATTCCCGGTTTAAAGCATGCATGAACAAGAGGGAAAGTTCTTCATGGTCCAGGTCGTGGATGATGCTTTCCTCCAGGGTATGAGAAAAGGGACCGTGCCCGATGTCGTGGAGCAGGATGGCCGAAAGGGCGGCTTCCTCTTCCTCCGGCGTGATCCCGATGCCTTTGCTCCGGAGTACCTGTATGGCCATTCCCATCAGGTGATATGCCCCGAGTGCATGCTGGAAGCGGGTGTGGTTGGCGCCGGGATAAACGAAATGGGTTAGACCCAGTTGCTTGATCCTCCTGAGACGCTGGAAGTAAGGGTGTTCGATGAGGTCGTAATGCACGTCGCCGGATATCTTGATAAACCCGTATACCGGATCGTTTATGATCTTCTTCTTATTACTCGTTGAGGCGCACATAACGAAATTCCAAAAGCGAGTTTAAGGTAATCATTATAGCCCGTGATAACAACCCCGGAGGGCAAATTGAATGCCCTCGGCATCATTGAAACGGCGCTGCAAAATATCGGCCCACCGGGATGTCAAAACGCTGCTACATCGCTAACGCAATGTCAGGCAGCTTGTTTGACATCCCTTATGTGCCGCGCCGATATTTTAGAGACGCCTTTTCAAACAATGCCTCGGGCAGCAGATCAATTTTCCCCGCAGGGTTGGTTTGACCGGGGACTTATTCAGAGTCACTTTTGGAATTTTGTTATGTGAATGTTTTTTATTAGCTTTGCGGCCGTATATTTCAGGATGTTGTAGGGGACGCGAGTCCCCTATTTTATTGACCATATGATTGAACGTAAAACGGTTGAAACATTCGTACGGGAACTCATCCGTGGCACGGGGACATTCCTGGTGGACATCCGGGTCGGTAGCGGCAACCGGTTACAGGTATACGTCGACAACCACGAAGGTATTTCCATCGATGAATGCGCCCGGCTGAGCCGTGCCCTGGTTGCAAAACTGGACCGAGACCGTGAGGATTTTTCACTGGAAGTGTCTTCGCCCGGACTGGGATCGCCCTTTCGGGTTCCGGAACAGTACTTAAAGAACCTGGGCAGACAGGTCGAGGTGGAATGCGCGGACGGGGAAACACACCTCGGGAAACTGAAGGAGTTGAAGGGCGACCGGATCCTGCTCGAGCTGCCTTCCGGACAAAAGGGTGAAAAGCCGCGGCTTAAGGAATTGTCGCTGGATGAAATCCGCTCGGCAAAGGTCCACATCCAATTCTAGCAGAGAATATTAATACATATCAAGAAGATGGAATCGCTTAATTTAATTGACACCTTTTCAGAATTCAAGGAACTGAAAAACATCGACCGCGCCACCATGATGACGGTACTGGAAGATGTTTTCAGGGGACTGATGGTGAAAAATTACGGGTCGGATGAAAATTTCGACATCATCATCAACATCGATAAGGGGGACTTCGAGATCTGGAGAAACCGTGAGGTGGTTGAGGACGGTGACCTGGAAGACCCGAACGTTCAGATTGCCCTTTCCGAGGCCAAGAAAATCGACGAGGATTACGAGGTGGGAGAGGAAGTCACGGATGAAGTCAAGCTCGCCGATTTCGGCCGAAGGGCCATTCTATCCCTGAGGCAGAACCTGACGTCCAGAATCCTGGACCTAGAGAAGAACAACCTTTATGCCAAATACAAGGACCGGATCGGAGAAATCGTGACCGGGGAGGTATACCAGGTATGGAAAAGGGAGATCCTGGTACTCGACGACGAGGGCAACGAACTGATCCTGCCCAAGTCGGAGCAGATCCCCTCGGATTATTTCCGCAAGGGTGATACCATTCGCGCCGTTGTCATCAAGGTGGAAATGAAGAACAACAACCCGTTGATCGTCCTTTCCAGGACCTCGCCGGTTTTCCTGGAGCGTCTGTTCGAACTGGAAGTTCCGGAGATCTTCGACGGACTGATCACCATCAAGAAGATCGTCCGGGTACCGGGCGAAAGGGCTAAGGTGGCCGTTGAATCCTACGATGAGAGGATCGACCCGGTGGGTGCCTGTGTGGGGATGAAAGGCTCCAGGATCCACGGGATCGTCCGTGAATTAAAGAACGAAAACATCGATGTGATCAATTTTACCAACAACATCCAGTTGTTCATTCAGCGATCCCTGAGTCCCGCAAAAATCAGCTCCATCAAGCTCAACGATGAAACCAAACAGGCGGAAGTATACCTTCAGCCCAACGAGGTCTCGCTGGCGATTGGGAAAGGGGGACTGAACATCCGGCTGGCCAGCCAGCTAACCGGCTATGAAATAGATGTTTACAGGGAAGGCATTGAAGAAGACGAAGAGGATGTGAACCTCGAGGAATTTGCCGACGAAATCGAAAGCTGGATCATCGATGAGCTGAAATCGATCGGGTGCGATACGGCCAAGTCCGTACTCGATCTGAGCGTTGAGGACCTGGTTAAAAGAACTGATCTTGAGGAAGAAACCATCCAGGAAGTGATCAAAGTATTGAATGCGGAATTTGAATAATTCATCTTATTAATACTATATTAGCAGATTATTTAGGCAACATGGCAGGTACAGGGACACGGCTGAGCAAAATTGCAAGGGAGTTTAACGTCGGGATTTCCACCATCGTGGAATTCCTGAAGAAGAAGGGTTATGCCGTGGATCCGAATCCCAATACCAAGGTATCCGAGGAGATCATTGATATCCTGGTAGAGGAATACAGTTCGGACATCAGCGTAAAGAAGGAATCCGACCGCCTGAGCCTGAGGAACCTGCATGAAAAGAAGGATACGATTTCAATAAACGATATTGATCAACAGAGGCCCACCAAGGAAGATGCCGAGGAGGAGGTTTTCATCAAGGATCCGACCGCCCCGAGCAAGCTGGACCTTTCGGAAGAGGAGCCTGAAGTAAAGGTTGTCGGAAAAGTCGATCTGGAAAAAGTCGACGCAAAAGGCAGGAAGAAGCAGGATGAAGCGGCGGAAGTAGAGGAAAAGGAAGATACAAAAAAGGAAGCCGGAGAAGAACCCGGAAAAGAAACCGAAAAGGCCGACGAAAAAACCACCAAAGCCGCGTCCGGCAAGACGGAGGTACCCCCCGCCGACAAGGCAGGCAAGGAGGAGCCTTCCGAAGCACCGGCCAAACCGGTCGCTAAAAAGGCTGCCGAGGAGGACAAAAACTTCATCAAGACTAAATTTGAGAAATTGAACGGGCCATCGGTGGTCGGCAAGATCAGCCTGCCCGTGGAGGAGAAAAAGGAATCCGAGAGGGAATCCAGGAAAAAACGCAAGCGGATCAGGAAAGATACCGAGCACCGGGTCGATATTGGTGACAAGGCGGAAAAGGGTGTTTCCGAAAAGGGGAAAACACAGAAAAAACAAAGCCTTAAAAAACGTAAGAAGCCTGTCAAGCCCGAGGTCAGCGAGGAAGATGTTCAGAAACAGGTTAAGGAAACCCTCGCACGCCTAACGGACCGGGGGAAATCAAAAGCAGCCAAATACAGGCGCGAAAAAAGGGATGCGGCTTCGCAAAAACAGCAGGAGGCAGCCCAGAAGAGGGAGGAAGACCAGAACGTCATAAAGGTTACGGAATTCGTCACCGTGCAGGAACTAGCCTCGATGATGAACGTCGCGGCAACCGAGATCATCGCCAAATGCATGGAACTCGGACTCTTCGTTTCCATAAACCAGCGGCTTGATGCGGAGACCCTTGCCCTGGTTGCCGATGAGTTCAATTACAGGGTCGAATTCATCAGCGTCGAAGTGCAGGAGGCCATTGCCGAAGAGGGCGACGAACCGGATGAACTGGAACCCAGGCCTCCCATAGTAACGGTCATGGGGCATGTGGACCATGGCAAGACCAAGCTTCTGGATTATATCCGGAGTGCAAACGTAGTTGCCGGTGAGGCAGGGGGCATTACCCAGCATATCGGGGCATACAGCGTAAGCCTTGAGGATGGAAGAAACATTACCTTCCTGGACACCCCGGGCCATGAAGCATTTACGGCCATGCGTGCCCGCGGAGCCCAGGCTACCGATGTGGTCATCATCGTGGTAGCCGCAGACGACGGAGTCATGCCCCAGACCGTGGAGGCCATCAACCATGCCCAGGCGGCAGGCGTTCCCATCGTTTTTGCCATCAACAAGATAGACAAACCCAATGCAAATCCCGAAAAGATAAAGGAGGAGCTTGCAAACATGAATTTCCTGGTGGAGGACTGGGGAGGTAAATACCAGTCGCAGGAGATATCCGCCAAAAACGGGACCCACATCGACGAACTGCTCGAAAAGGTTTTGCTAGAAGCGGAACTTCTTGAACTCAAGGCCAATCCCGACCGGATTGCCAGTGGCTCGGTCATTGAGTCGACACTGGACAAAGGCCGCGGGTATGTAACCACCGTGCTGATCGAGAACGGCACCCTTGAGATCGGTGAAGTAATGCTGGCAGGGACCCATTTCGGCCACGTAAAAGCAATGTACAACGAACGCGGGAAAAAAATCGACAAAGCCGGTCCCTCGACTCCGGTGCTCATACTTGGGCTTAACGGAGCGCCCCAGGCTGGCGACCGCTTCAACATCATGGAAAACGACCATGAAGCCAAGGAGATCGCCAATAAGCGCGAACAATTGCAGCGGGAGCAGGACCAGCGCACCCATAAGCACATCACCCTGGATGAAATAGGCCGGAGGATCGCGATCGGTAATTTCCAGGAACTGAACATCATTGTGAAGGGAGATGTGGACGGTTCCATCGAAGCATTGAGCGATTCCCTGATCAAACTGTCGACCGAGCAAATCCAGGTGAACATCATACACAAGGCCGTCGGACAGATCAAGGAAGCAGACATCATGCTGGCCGCCGCATCCAATGCCATCATCGTGGGTTTCCAGGTAAGGCCTTCCCTGGGCGCACGCAAGCTGGCGGAAAAGGAGGAGATCGACATCCGGCTCTATTCGGTTATTTACGATGCCATCGAAGAGGTGAAGTCCGCCATGGAGGGCATGCTCTCTCCAGAAATCAAGGAGGAAATCGTGGCAACCGTTGAGATCCGCGAGATCTTCAAGATCAACAAGGTCGGAACCGTTGCAGGTTGCATGGTCAAGGAGGGAAAGATAAACCGCAATTCCAGGATCCGGGTGATCCGCGACGGAATCGTGGTATATACGGGGGAACTGGGATCCCTGAAAAGGTTCAAGGAAGATGTGAAGGAAGTGGCCTCGGGATATGAATGCGGGTTGAACATAGCCAACTTCAACGACATCAAGGCCGGGGATGTGATCGAGGCCTACCAGGAGGTCGAAGTGTTGAAAAAGCTCTAGACCGAAATCCCGATACTTCTTTTCGTCTCGCAATACAACTCGTCCCGGTTCCACCGGGACTCAGACAGTATTGCTCGCTCCAAGAGCACCGGGATTTCGGGTTTGAGGCGGGGGAAAGTAAAAACCCGGCATGGAGCCGGGTTCTGTTTATGCGGAGATCAGTTCCTTGTATTGCTGGGGATTGAGAAGTTCTTCCAGTTCAGCGGGCTTGTCAACGCTGATGCGTATCATCCAGCCCTCCCCGTAGGGATCCGTGTTAACGAGTTCCGCCTCGTCCTCCAGTTTTGCATTCACCTCGAGAACTTCCCCTGAAACCGGCATGAACATATCCGACACTGTCTTGACCGCTTCGATGGTTCCGTAGACCTCACCTTTTGCCAGTTTTTCCCCTGCCGTTTCAATCTCGATGTATACGATGTCTCCCAACTCTCCCTGGGCATAATCGGTTATGCCTACAAATGCCTCGTCGCCTTCTACCCTCAACCATTCATGTTTATCTGAGTAGAAGCAATTTTCCGGTATGTTCATGATGTTTACGGTTTTAGTGTTCGAACGTTTTAAGCTTCTAAATTTAGGTATTTTTTGGATTTATCCGGGAAGTCCCGGCAGATTTTCACCGGGCCAAAGTGAATTCCGTAACGAACGTATTCCGGGAGCCGGCGTCATTGGGACGGAATGAACCGAATGTTGAAACCGTTGCCGTCGGCAAGCCTCACTGAGCCAGGGTGAACCGTATGCTGAATCCGATGTTGGTATTGGCCGTTGGATAGGAAAGCGAGACAAAAGGCTTGTTGATAATGCGATCGAAGAACAGGCGCAGGTTGAAGCGGTCGCTGAGCACGTAATCGAAATTGAGGTTGATCTTCAAGACCCTCTGTCCCGCCGTGATCTGGTCCACATCCTCTTCGAGCTTCCGGATGATGGTACGGTTGTCCCGCAGTGAAAAATCCGCACGTACGTTAAGATCGCTTGACAGGGATGTTTGGGTTCCCCCGGGCAGATTGAAAATCAGGGGCAGTTCCGTGAAGCGGTAGCCGGCTCCGACCACAATTTCGTTGCTGGATATTTCCGTGAGCTGGTTGTTGGCCAGGCTCAGGGCAAGGGAGCGGGATTTCTTAAGCTCGATCCGTGTGGTCAGGCTGTTGATCCAGTTCATGTCAAAGCTGATCAGGGGCGAGAATTGTTCGCTGATGGATACCGAGGCAATGTCGTTTTTGTTCAGGAAATTGCCGTTCATGTCGCGCGCTTCCAGGTCCACGAACCCGTCCTCGTTGACCGTGTAGAACGGGTTGGAGACAAAGCTTCCCACGTTGTAGGAGGAACGGTAGGAGTGGTTGAGGTTGATGGAACGGAAATACTTCCGGATGAAGGGGATCTTGGAGAGGCCGTCGAAGGTGATCCGCCAGTTCGGCCGCATTTCCCAGAGCCCCGGGATCGAAGCCAGGGATATTTTGCGTGCATCCCGTTTACCGTATGCAGCCAGGAAGGCCGGTATCAGTACGTTCTGGGCACCGGGACCGTAACCTTCATAATATCCCGTAGTATCTGTTACAGGCAGGTAATCCCCCCCCAAGGTCCGTTCGGCTGCCAGGCGCTCGGAGATGATAAGGCGGTATTCATCCTTGAACTTGTTGAAGGTTTCCGAGGCGAAGTTCTCATTGCTGTAAACCTTCTCGAAAGCAGTACCCAGGGTTATGGTGGACATGGAGAAATTGCCCGTGACCTGCCTGCTGCGGGTACTGTCCGGGAAGTTGCCGTTGAAGTCGGCGATGTAATATTCGTTCATGTTCTCCGTGTAATTCCGGTTTGCCGTCAGGTCGATTCGAAGGCCGGGAAGGGGTTCCACCGTGCTGCGTATGTTAAAGGTATTCGAATGGGTCATGGTGAAGGGGGAGTTGATATAGGGATCCCTTGAAAGCCAGTTGTTCTGGATGGCCTTCATGGGAAATTCCTCATCCTGCCATCCGAGGATAAAGGGCCAGCCCGGTGCGTAACTGCCTTCGTAATGCTGCATACCCATCAGGACGGTGGAGGGTTTGTACCCGGGCAGCATGGAACCGTTGCTCTGATTATAGGATACCGAGATGTTCCTCACACTCATAAGCAGGCGTGTGGTATAGTCTGCGATGATGATCAGCGGACTTTCCCCTCTTTCGACGGTGCCGACCACCTCCACCCTCACGCCGCGGTAGTCCTGGTCGGTGGTGAAGGTGATCCGGTTCTCGCTTGCGATCTCCATCTCGCCCTCGATCTCCTGCCCGTTTTCATCGTAGAAGGTGGCCGTCACGATTTCCGTTTTCAGCTTGTGGTTGATCGACCGGGCCCTGCCCGCCCTCAGGGATATCCCCTCCTGTTCATAGGTTTTTTCCTTGGTCCTGACATCCCCGGAAGGCTGCCTGAACCCGGTCCGGAACTTATCGTTGACATCCTTCAGATAGCCGATCTTGTTGTAGAGGTTGGTCATGGTAAGCTGTCCGTTCAACTGGTAGCTGTTGGAGTTCTTGACGATGTTCCCAAGGTCGAGGGTATCGGCCGTCAGGGGTCCCACATCCCAGTTGTAGGTTGCTGCGTACCTTGCATTCAGGGTCACCCAGTTCAGCAGGGGTATCTTGTTGATGGGTACCGTATAGGAAGCGTTGAGGTTATGGGTGTACCGGACGTTCCTTCCGAGGGTAAGGATCTCGTGCCAGAGCGAATCCCGTTTCTGCTCGAAATCGTCCCGGTCCTTGCTGTACACCCCGTAGGGTTCATCGACCCTGGATGTGTTGATGGCGCTGAAGTCGAATTTCAGGGCCCGGGTGAGGTCGAACTTCAGGTCGTAATACCGGTTCCAGAGGAAGTTCTTGGTGACGATGGTATCGATGTGCAGGTATGGATTCGTAAGGTTCCGGATCTTCCGTTCCCCGTAGTTCCGGTTCAGGTCCGTCCGGAATGAAAACCTGGAAGGGTAGAAGAAGAAATTGATATCTTTCAGTATCCGGAGGGACGGGGATGTGAAAACGTTGGCCTGTGCGAAGGGAGTAACGTTCTTCGGGCGCGTGTTGAAATTGTAGTTTAGCGCAACGCGGTGCCGGTTCTGTAGGTCGTATTCGGTGTTGATGTTCCTCGAGAAAGTCTCGCTGAATGCGTAGGAGACCGAAAGATTGGCCAGGTCGTAAAAATGAGGCGTGCCCTGCATTCTTTGCTTCCTCACGTTGGTAAAATTGATGCTCTT
The DNA here is from genome assembly GCA_964575235.1 of uncultured Bacteroides sp. Classification (GTDB taxonomy): domain Bacteria; phylum Bacteroidota; class Bacteroidia; order Bacteroidales; family SM23-62; genus SM23-62. Next base: position 531 of record CAZNQG010000055.1, on the reverse strand, counting down.
TCGCCGCGTGTAATCCTGGGCGATTTTGCGAATGGAGTCCCGATCTTCCCGGGTCTCCGCATTCTTCAGGGCAGACTTAAGGGGGATGTCCGGGTCAAGCGGATTGTACTGGGGATTGATCCTGGACTCGGAGAAACCTATAAACATGGGAATGGTAACGCCGGATTTCTCCGGGAAAAATTTCCCCAGTTCCAGGTTGGATGATACATCGTATTGTACGACCTGCTCCTTGGAGCGTTCGTTCACCTTTTTTTCGATGCTCCCGAATCCGGGTGTGCTGGTGTTCCCGGCAACCGTGACCGTTCCCAGGTCGGCAAGCTTGGCGGTCATGCGCGCGTTAGCGGCCCATCCCCCGTCCTCGTTGAAATCCGTAAGGCGCAGTTCGTTCAGCCAGATCTCCCCGCACTTCGGGGATCCGTCGTCCTGCCCGGGGTTATCCCCTGCCTTGGGGTTGCGTATCCAGAGCATAACGGTCCTCACGTTGCTCAGGTTCGGGTTTCCCTTTACGCTCACCTTGTTCCCCTTGCCGTC
>CAZNQG010000054.1:0-22456 GCA_964575235.1 uncultured Bacteroides sp. | reverse complement strand
CCTGATCAGTTCCAGAGCAATGTTGAGTCGTTTGCGCTGACCGCCGCTGATTTTTTTGTTCAGGGGACTGCCGACCTGTATGCCCCGGATCTCCCATAATCCAAGGTTCTCGAGGGTGCGGTTCACCGCTTCGACGATCTGCTCCTCGTTGTAATTGTCGAAGCAAAGCTTGGCATTGTAGTACAGGTTCTGGTAAACGGACAATTCCTCGATCAGAAGGTCATCCTGAGAGACGTGACCGATGATGCCCTCGATTTTATCCTTCTCCCTGAAAATATCCACGCCGTTGATTAGTACCTGGCCCGAGGTCGGGGGGGATGAACCGTTCAGGACATTCAGCAGGGTGGATTTCCCTGCTCCGCTGGCCCCCATGATTCCGATCAGGCGACCGGATACCTCGGTAAAGCTGAGCTTATGCAGGCCGGTCTTGCCGCTTTTGAATTTGTATTCAAGGTCTTTTACCTCGAAGGTGATCCGTTCCCCGATCTTATCCAGCTGGAAGCGACTCACGATGTCACCGTAGTAGATTGGCTTGATCTGCTGGCTTTTAATGGAAGAACCGCTGGTCAGGGCGTATACTTTGTCTTCCTGTACAAGCTGGCTGTTCATCGTCATTTCACTTTCACCCATGTAGCGGATGAAATACAGCCTTGTGCTTGGGACGTGAAGGACCCGGATCTGCCCCTGGATGTTCTCCACGTACAGGTGCTTGGTTTCCTTTTCCTTGAAGTTATTGTTGCCGTCGATCAGCATAATTTCCTCGGAATGGGGAACTTCTTCGAAGGAAAACAGCACAAAATCACGGATCTGGTAATATTCGCCTTCCGGAATGTTAAACGTTTCGGCCACCGTGGTTATGAATTCCATCTCCTGTTCGCTGATTTCAACGCTGTCCGACCGCACAAATTCAAGGAGCTGGATGAGAACGATGATCTTCTGCGGCTGGGCCAGCTCCTCGTTGATGGCGGTACATATTTTCAGGACACGCACCGAGCTGGAAGAGATTCTTCGGATTCTTTTTGTTGACTCTTTCTGCTTTTCCTGGTGCAGGGTATAGTATTCATCGAATACCTTGAGGTATTCCTGAACGATCTCGTGGTTTAGCTGGCGCTTGAGGAAAGACTCAACGACACTGATTCTCTCGTCCTTACTGCTGTCAGGTCTTGCAATGATGGCAAATAGCTGCATAAGAGCTTTCAGGATCTTTTCACTCATGGCATCGGATTGTGGTTGGTATTAATTTACAACGCAATATAGTGAAAATCAAACTTTGAACAACTGATTTATAGATATAGCAGCAAGAAAATCGCCGGGATGACAATCCCCGCCGCGGTCAGCCAGGCTCCCCTTCCCGTCATCCCCTTCTTGCCGCGGACCCGTACGGCCCTGTCGACGAATGGAGCGGCATCTTCAATGAATTCGGCCAAGCGTGATCGGAAGGATATCCTGCCTTCAGGATGACAATATACCCAGTGCAATAAGAAGTACGGCGATCCTGTTCAAGTTGATTCCGTGTGATGATCAAGCGAATGTATAAATAATGAAAGCAGTTGATAAATTCAAAAAAAGAATGGGATTCTTGCAGGGCTCAGATGTATTCTTCAAGATTAAAGCGGAACTTGATCTTTTTCCCCTCCCGCAGCACTTCCATCCAGAACCTTTTACCGTTTTGCCCGTACAGGGTCCGGTAAATGTCGTCCAGGCTGAAGTGTTGCACGGGAACACCATGGATGCTTATGATTCGGTCGCCGGGCCGGACCCCGACCCGGTCCGCCACCGATCCTTCCCGAACCCCTGAAACCAGATATGCGGCCTTTCCCGGGATTTCCGCCATAATCTCCATTCCACTCATATCGTAACGGAATTTTTCCGGGAATTTGCGGTTGGGCCTCAACAGGATCTGCTTGCCGGGGAAATCGAGGATGACGTAGAACCTTTTAAGGATCTCCGAACCCAGGCTTCCGTTCCTTCCCTGAACGGGTTCCTGCCGGGCGATGGACATGGAATCGGGGAAGGATACGAGCACATCGGAGAAGCTGTAGGGTCCTATGTCAACCCGGGCGATCCTGCCCAGAAGTCCTTTGATGTTCCCGCTGATCCCGCAGCCCAGGTGGCAGTAAAGGGTTTTTTCCGGAATGGGGAATCCCGTGAGGCTGTTCGCATCAAGCCAGATGGCATTGCTTGCACCGGAATCCAGAAGCAGCTTCAGGACACGGGTCTCCCCCTCATCGGTGACGATATTGATCCGGATGAACGGCTTCCCTGCTTCGATTTGCATAGGGATCGCCGCATACCTGCCCGGTCTTGGATACCGGAATGATCCGGGATCTGAAATGGATATGTGCTGTTTCATATAATCGATCTCAACCACGTAGCGATAGAAGGCCTGCATTCCGATCAAACCGTGAATACGCATTCCCATTTTCTGCGACAACTGAAGGACAGTCCCTGAGAGTACCATGAAATCCTGCCCGGGGAAGTCCATCTCACCGAGCTGAAGTATGTTTCCCCTGCTGTGGATGGCCTCCAGCGGTGTGCCGTTGCCGAGGCCCAGCACATGGATCTCCCTTGCCTCCTGCAGGTCCAGGACTTCGCCGCTGTCCATTTCGCAGATGATGGAATTTTTCAGTCCCGAATCGAGTATGAAATGCATGGTATCCGAATCGTTTACCCTGGCGTCGATGACGATCAGGTTATTGGCCATGCGAAACGGCAGGCTCGTAATCCTGTCCTGTGCAGGACAGTTACCGGGTGACAAGGAAAGAATGAAAAAAATAAGCACACCGAACAGGATCCAGGTCGAATGGTCTTGCTTTTGCCTCATCGGTACACGTCGATTTTGGTCAAAGCTTGAAAATAGGCTGAAGACTCTTGCCGGAAAACCTTCCCTGTAAACAATGCAGGATTCATGCCATACATCGCAAATAAAAGCAAATCATTGTGTTGGACCGGTTGTTTTTCAGGGCGAACTGAACGCTATGGTACAGGAAGAGTACGGAAGCGTACAGGGGAACGGTTACTGGAAGCTTTCAATGCAATCCTCCAGGGAACTGTAGATCTCGAAAACATTGTGCAACTGGAGGAGCTTAAATAATTCCATTACCTCTGGATTGATACTGCATATTTTAAAGAAACCGTAATTATTATTGGCGGTTTTCATAATGGACAAGAACACCCCGAATCCCGTACTGTCTATAAAATCGATGTTTTCGAGGTTGAGAATGAGCTTGGTTTTTGGTTTGTTGAAATATTGCTTTAACTGCTCCTTCACAGGTTCAGCAATCAATGCATTAAAACGGTTGACATTATCAAACCGGACCACGATAATGTCCTGGATGGTTTCTGTTTTTAACATGATTTACCCTATTTTAAATACCGCCTTTATATATGGCCTCTTTTTTCCTGTATCCCGGTGCATCATTCGTAAAGACTGAGCTCAATAACAGCTTCCCTGCATTCGTTGGTAAAATGATCGATGTAACCGGCATAGGTGCCGGTCTTCTCTTTCTTTTTCGACAGCAACTCCAGCTCCTTCATCTTTTCGGAAAGATCCTTCATCCCCATTATGGCCACCGTGGATTTAACCTTATGGGCCAGTTTGCTGAGCTCTCCCCAGTTCTTTTCATCAAGAAACTTGCGCATCTGGGTGATGTATTCTTCAACCTGTGTTGAAAAGATACCGATTAATTCCTTTATCAGACCTTTGTCTCCCTCCGTCATGGCCTCCAAATAGCTGAGGTCCGTTTTCATATATAACGGATATGCAGAACTTTATGAATATAATGAAAAAAAAATACTGCTTTAATTTCAAACTTAAAAATACTCTTTTTTTTTATTTTTAATAAAATTTGTTGCAGTCCGGGAACCTAAAAATATTGAAATGCGTATATTTCAAAGTCAATTAAACATCCTTGGTAAATGAGGAAAATCTTCTTTCCACTAGTCGCTTGCCTGTCCCTTGTCGTTCTCCCCTCCATCACGGTAGATGCGCAGCAGGTCAGCCTTAAAAATAAGAAAGAGGCTCAGGTGGCTTACAACATGGGAATCGAAAGCATTGCCGAAAACAGCTACTGGGTGGCCCTGGAATATTTTTCCGCGGCCCTCGATTACAACCCGAATTATGACCTTGCCTACCTGACCCGGGGCAAGGTAAACCTGCAACTGAACAACCTGAATGAAGCTATTCAGGATTTCACCATGGCCATTGAAATCAATCCATCCCTGGGTGAAGCGTATTTCTACCGGGGATATGCAAGGATGAACGAATCACCCGAAGAGATGGTCCATGCGGACCTTAGTGCCGCCCTTATGAACGGATACAAGCAAGCATTTGTATATTATTACAGGGGTCTTTACAAACTGCTGAAGGATGATTATACAGGATCCATTCTTGATTTTACCGAAGCCATTTCCCTTGACTCCAGATATGCCATGGCCTATCATGACCGGGGGACGGCCAAACGCCTGCTGGGTGATTTCCAGGGAGCCATTTACGATTACAGGCAAGCCGTTAACTTAAAGCCTGATTTTCCGCAGGCCTACGAAAACATGGGTAGTGTAAAGACCAGGCTGGGTGATTTCCAGGGAGCCATCGATGATTACTCCGTTGCCATCAAGCTGGACACCTCCTTCTATCAGGCGTACAACAACCGGGGCAGCGCCCGTTTCCAACTCGGGGATTACAACGGGGCACTGGAGGATTTTGACCGCGTAATCCAGCTTAAGGAGGATTTTCCCCTGGCCTATAACAACAAGGGCAATACCCTTGCCAGACAAAACAACGTCTCCGAAGCCGTTGTTTTGCTGGATAAGGCGGTGGAATTAAACAACGAGTACGGCATCGCATTCCTGAACCGGGGATTCATCAAGGAACTGTTGGGCGACCTGAACGGGGCGTGCGAGGACTGGCGAAAGGCAGCCGAACTGGGCGTGGAGGAAGCCAGTGAATACCTTTCAGAATGTGATCAACCATAAATAACGCGTGAGAATGAGATATTTGAGGTACTTTCTGATGGTCTGTTTTTACCTGTTTTTTACGGTGACCGCACACACCCAGCAGCCGGTCAAGATAAAGAAGTCCGAGTTCAAAACGGATGCGGAAGAGGGGTTGGAGGAGGCCTGGAAGAACGTCAAAATGGGCGACAAACTTTATAAGGCCGGGAAGGGCACCTACCGGGAGGCCCGGGGACATTATCTTCTTGCAGCAAAGTACAATACAGAAAACGCGGAGCTCAATTATAAGATCGGGGTCTGTTATCTCTTTTCGGACGACAAGTTTGAATCGATCAAATACCTGACCCGCGCTTTTCTTGCCGATGAGAACGTGGCCCGGGACATCCGGTTCCTCGGGGGACAGGCCTACCATCTTACCCTGGAGTTTGACGAGGCCATTCACCAGTACCAGAAATACAAGGAATCGCTTTCTCCAAAGCAGCTGGCACTGGAGAGACCTGTCATCGATAAACTGATCCAGGAATGTGAAAATGGCAAGGAACTGGTTGCCAGTCCCCAGCGTGTGATCATAAACAACATGGGCGAGCAGGTCAACTCGGTGGGAGACGATTATAATGCGATTTTTGCACCGGGTGATACAGCGGTCTATTTTACCAGCCGCAGGGAACACAGCGAAAAGGCAAAACGCAGCCCGATTGACAACAAACCCTACGAGGATGTATACGTGGCCTCTGCCGACGGGGACCGGTGGAAGCCGGCCAGGAACCTGGGAAAACCCGTCAATGAACCCAACCACAATACAGCGGCCGTAGGATTGTCTGCCGATGGAACACAGCTGTACATCTACCGGGGATATAAAGGAGGCGGGGGCATATACGTGAGCACCCTCAAGGGGGGTAAGTGGGGCGCACCCAGGAACGTGAATTCCAGGCTCCGTTCAAAAAACCGGGAGACGACCATGTGCCTCAGCCCGGACGGAAAGACTTTTTATTTTGTATCGGATAACGAAAAGACAAGCACGGGGGGCAAGGATATATTTTACTCCGAACAGGATGCCTTCGGCAGGTGGAAGGAACCACAGAATATAGGCAAGGAGATAAACACCCCATACAACGAGGAGGCCGTATTTATATCCCCGGACGGGAACACGCTTTATTTTTCAAGCAAGGGACATAATACCATGGGAGGTTTCGATGTCTTTAAATCCGAGCGGAACGATTTCGGGGAATGGAGTCCCGCCCGGAACATGGGATACCCCATCAATTCTCCCGACGACGACATCTTTTACAAGGTCACTCCCGGGTCCAGATATGCATATTACTCGGCCAACCGCATGGGGGGTGTCGGCGGCAAGGACCTTTACAGGATCGTTTTCCTTGGGGAAGAAAAGGAAATGAGGATGAGCACAGAAGACATCCTCATCGCGGGTATCCGGGAGGAAGGCAAAAGGGGATTCTTCACACCTCCGCTGGCCATCGCCATCGACACCTCCTATATTCTGACGGGCAAGGTCTTCGATGCTGAAAGCCTTGACGGTGTCATGGCCAAACTGAATTTCATCGATGTTGATGCCGGCAAGGTGGTGACCACGGCCGTAGCAAACGATACCGGATACTACCGGGCCAGCCTGCCGGAAGGGAAAGCCTACGGGATCGAAATCGTGGCTACGGATTATCTGTTCTTCCTGGACATCGTGGATGTTTCGGGAGAGGGATCCGACGAAGAGATCCGCAGGGATTTCGGGCTGAAGAAAGTGGAGGTCGGGGCCACGGTTGTACTGGAAAACATATTTTTCGAGACGGCAAAGGCCACCCTGAAACCCGAATCGTATGCCCAGTTGGAACAGGTTCTTAAGTTCATGGAAAGCAATCCCACGATCCGCATGGAAATATCCGGGCATACCGACAATACCGGTTCCCTGAAAGTGAATACCCGGCTTTCACAGGCGAGAGCGGAATCGGTTGTTTCCTACCTGGTTGAGCATGGGATCGACCCGGGCAGGCTTGATGCCAAAGGGTATGCTTTCTCCAGGCCGATCGCTCCCAACGACACACCCGAGGGAAGGGCGAGAAACCGGAGGGTTGAATTCGAGATCCTGAGCAAATAGGCGGTCCGAATACCGGGATCATGTATTCTTGCCGGCAAAAGGCAGTATATATTTTTTTATCGTACCGGCGAATAATTCCGGATCAACCGGCTTAGGAATGTATTCGTTGAAACCGGAGTCCCGGCACCTTCGCCTGATCTCTTCATAAACGTAGGCGGTCTGTGCGATCACCGGGATACCCGGCCGGATCTCCCTTGCCTTCCTGAGGATCCCGAAACCGTCCAGTCCCGGCACCTCCAGCTCGGTGATGATGATATCGATGGCGGGATCTTCCCGGAACAGGCGGATTGCCTCGCGGCCGCAAACGGAATGGATCGGCTCGATCTCATACATTGCCAGCTGGTAAGCGGTAAGCCGGTAGCTTGCAAGGTCGGGATCAACCATAAGGATCTTTTTCCTGCCGAGAGGTATGGTCTTTGCTTCACCCTCTGTCATAAGCACATTAACCCTGTCGGGTTTCAGGGCATCCTGTGAATTCAAATATACTAAAACTACCCGTAAGTGGTTACTTAGGAGTGGTAATATTTATGTGGTTTTCTTTCTTCTTTTATGACCATGGAAGAATACACCCAGAAATACAAGGAAGAGGACATCCATAAGCTTGCCAAACGGATCAGGAGCCTACGCCGGGAGCAAGGCTACAGCAACTACGAGAATTTTGCCTATGTTAACGACCTGCCCCGTGCACAATACGGTAGGTATGAGAAGGGGGAGGATCTGAAGTACTCCAGCCTGATGAAAGTAATCAGGGCTCTCGGCGTTTCCGTGAAGGAGTTCTTCTCGGAGGGGTTCGACTGATCCCTGCCGCCCGGGCGATAATAAATTCGGCGTCCGTTGTGAAAACAATTAATACGGTCTCTTGGGAGATCGCTTTTTTTGTTGCCGCTCACAGCAATACTGAAATGTGTTCTTCTTGCCTGGAAGGGGCGGTCAGTAATGCCAGGCCGATTTTTGTAAATAGCGATAAAGGCCCGGTCGATTTTATTATTACTTTTGATGACCATGAAAGATACCGCACTGACCCGCATTCACAGGGAACTGGGTGCCAGAATCGTTCCGTTCGCGGGATACAACATGCCCCTGGAATATTCCGGTGTTAGAGATGAGCATCTCTGTGTGAGGAATGCGCTGGGCATGTTCGATGTTTCCCATATGGGAGAATTCTGGGTCAAAGGGCCGGCGGCTGCCTCCCTGATTCAGAAGCTGACTACGAACGATGTCCATAAGCTATTCGACGGAAAAATACAATACACATGTTTTCCGAACGGCCGGGGCGGGATCGTTGACGATCTGCTTGTATACAGGTATTCCGGGGAAAAGTACCTGCTTGTGGTGAATGCCTCTAACATAGATAAGGACTGGAAGTGGCTGAGCGATCATAACAGCGAAGGTGCGGTTCTGGAGAATGCATCCAAACGGATGTCGATGGTGGCGGTTCAGGGTCCCCTGGCCCTGCAGGTCCTGCAAAAGCTTGCCACGACGGACCTTGCGAAGATAAAATACTACACCTTTGAGCAGTCCCCCTTCGCCGGGATCGGGAAAGTTCTGATTTCGGCCAGCGGCTATACGGGTGCAGGAGGTTTCGAACTGTATGTGGAAAATCCCGAAGCTGAAAAACTCTGGCGTGCCATTATGCAGGCGGGAAAGGAATTCGGAATAAAACCGGCCGGCCTGGCCGCCCGGGATACCCTGCGCCTGGAAATGGGTTTCTGCCTCTACGGGAACGACATCGATGAAACGACTTCGCCGGTGGAGGCGGGACTCGGATGGATCACAAAGTTTTCGGAGGGGAACCTCTTCATCGACCGGGAACGGCTGCAGGAACAGATGAACCAAGGTACCGCGCGCCGCCTGGTGGGGTTTACCCTGCTCGAGAGGGGGATTCCACGCCAGCACTATGATATCCTGAGCCCGGAAGGCAAGGATATCGGAAGGGTTACATCGGGAACCCTGTCCCCCATGATGAACACAGGCATCGGCATGGGTTATGTCGGCACCGCTTATTCCGCACCCGGATCAAGGATCCTGATCCGTATCCGCAACAAGGAAATTCCGGCCGAGGTGGTTTCCATGCCGATCTATAAAAAGGAAAAGTCATAATTGCACGCATGGAGGAACGGCAAAGGAATATAGAGGTGTGTTTTTCACCGGCCATGTATCCGGAATTTCACGATCGGGAGGCCATCACGGTAATAACGGACATCCTGAGAGCCTCCTCGGCCATCGTTACGGCCTTTCACAACGGCGTCGAACGGATCATCCCGGTGGGAACCCTGGAAGAAGCAAGGGCATACAAGGAAAAAGGATTTATGGTAGCTGCCGAACGAGATGGCATCGTAAGGGATTTTGCAGACTTCGGGAATTCCCCCTTTAATTTTACTGCGGACAGGATTGCCGGCCGCCGGATTGTGTACTCAACCACAAACGGGACCCAGGCCATCCACGTTGCCAGCGAATCCTACAGGGTTATCATAGGGGCATACCTGAATTTCACGGCCGTTTCCGACTGGCTCAACGGGCAGTACCGCGACGTGATCATACTCTGCGCCGGCTGGAAGAACAAGTTCAATATCGAAGACAGCCTTTACGCAGGAGCCCTGGCAGAGCGATTGCTCTCAACCGGTAATTACCGGACCATCTGTGATTCCACGGTAGCGGCCATGGACCTCTGGGGATTGGCGAAGGGAGACCTTATGGCATATATTGAAAAGGTTGCCCAGAGGGAAAGGCTGCGCAGGAATAAACTCGATGATGTGATCGAATACTGCCATACCTTCGACACGACCGAAAAGATCCCGGTCCTGGCCGGTGATCATTTGAAAAACTTATAAACAGAGCTTATATATCTGCCAGAATTTTATGAAATTTACTCCCTAAAAAAGGACATGAAAAAGCACAACTTTTATGCGGGACCCTCGATCCTTCCGGCGGATACCGTTGAACTAACGGCAAAGGGAATCCTGGATCTTGACGGCACCGGGCTGTCGGTGATGGAAATATCACACAGGAGTAAGGAATTCATCGCCATCATGGAAGAGGCCAGGTCGCTCATGAAGGAACTTCTTCAGGTCCCCCATGGCTACCATGTACTTTTTCTGGGAGGCGGAGCCAGCCTGCAGTTCTGTATGGTTCCATACAACCTGCTTCAAACCAGGGCTGCTTACCTGAACACCGGATCCTGGGCCACCAAAGCCCTGAAGGAAGCACAGATCCTCGGCGAGGCGATCGAGGTGGCATCGTCCAAAGACCGGAATTTCAGTTACATACCCCGAAATTATGACCTTCCCGCCGATGCGGATTACTTTCACATCACCAGCAACAATACCATATATGGGACCCAGATCAGGGAGGATATGGACGTGCCCATGACCCTTGTGGCCGACATGTCGTCCGACATTCTCAGCCGGCCTGTGGATGTATCCAAGTACGGGATCATATACGGAGGAGCGCAGAAAAACCTGGCTCCTTCCGGGGTTGCATTCGTGATCGTTCGCGAAGACATCCTGGGGAAGGTTGACAGGCCCATACCAACCATTCTGGATTACCGGACCCATATCGAAAAGGAGTCCATGTTCCACACCCCGCCCGTCGTACCCGTTTATGCAGCCATGCATACCCTGCGATGGCTGAAGGCCAGAGGTGGAGTGGCCGAAATGGAAAAAAGAAGCCTGGAAAAGGCCGGCCTTCTGTACGATGAGATCGAACGCAACAAGCTGTTCCGGCCCACGGTGGAGAATCATGAAGACCGGTCGCTGATGAACGCCTGTTTCGTAATGGACGAGGCGTACACGGACCTTGAGGGTAGTTTCCTGGAATTTGCAACCTCCCGTGGAATGATCGGGATCAAAGGTCATCGGTCCGTTGGCGGTTTCAGGGCTTCCATTTACAACGCCCTTCCGAAGGAGAGTGTGGAAGCACTCGTTGAGACCATGCGCGAGTTCGAACGAAAAAACTAAAAAAACAGACCGAAATGCCGAAAGTACTCTTAGCCACCCAAAAACCATTTGACCCCTCGGCGGTCACAAAGATCCGCAGGATCGTCGAAGAGGCCGGGTATACCTTTGCACTCCTGGAAAAATACACGGAACCATCCGAACTTCATGAAACCGTTGCCGATGCCGATGCACTGATCGTACGAAGCGATGTCGTGGATGAAGATGTGATCGGTGCTGCCCGGAAACTGAAAATCGTTGTAAGGGCAGGTGCCGGCTACGATAACATCGACCTGCAGGCGGCAAGCAAACGGAATGTGGTTGTCATGAATACTCCCGGACAAAACTCCAATGCCGTTGCGGAACTGGCCCTGGGCATGATGGTTTACATGGCCCGAAACCAGTTCAACGGGTCCCCCGGTAGCGAGTTGAAGGGAAAATCCCTGGGGATTCATGCATACGGCTACGTGGGAAAAATCGTTGCCAGGATTGCCAGGGGGTTCGGCATGGAGGTATATGCCTTCGATCCTTACCTGGAAGATTCCATCTTCGAGGAAGATGAGGTGACCCGCGTTATGAGCCTGGAGGAACTTTACCGCTCATGCCGGTATGTATCCATTCACATCCCGGCCAACCCGGAGACCCTTAAATCGATCGGCTACGATCTTATGAAGCTTATGCCGGCGGAAGCGATCCTCGTGAATACGGCAAGAAAGGAAGTCATGGATGAAGAGGGGCTCGCCAGGATCCTGGCCGAACGTCCGGACTTCAGGTATGTGTCAGACATTGCTCCGGGCAATGCGGAACACTTGAAGTCCAACCATCCCGAACACTGCTTTTTCACCCCAAAGAAAATGGGTGCGCAAACAGCCGAGGCGAATATCAATGCCGGTGTGGCAGCTGCGGACCAGATCGTTGCCTTCCTGGAGAAGGGGGATACAACCTTTCGTGTGAACTGAACGGAATTACAGGAAATTTTATATCATGGCCATATTAAAAGCATTCAGGGGATACAGACCCAAAAAGGAATTTGCACGCGCTATTGCGTCACGTCCCTACGATGTGCTCAGTTCCGAGGAGGCCCGGAAGGAAGTCCGGGGAAACCCCTATTCTTTCCTGCACGTTGTGAAGCCGGAGGTTGACCTGCCACCCGGAACGAATCTTTATTCCGGGGAGGTATACCGAAAAGGAAAGCAAAACCTGGAACGGATGATCCGGGAAGGGATCTTCTTCCAGGATGATGAACCGCGGTTGTACGTTTATGCACAGAGCATGGACGGGAGAACCCAGTACGGGCTTGTGGGCTGTGCCGGCATCCTGGATTACATGAACAACGTCATACGCAGGCATGAACTCACAAGACCGGAGAAGGAAAAGGACCGGAAACAGCACATCCGCACATCCAATTTCAATGCAGAACCCGTGTTTTTCGTATATCCCCCGCATGTTGAGATCGACGAGATCGTGGCCCGGGTGGTGCAATCCGAACCGGAGTATGATTTTGTCGCGGAGGACGGCATCGGTCACCGGGTCTGGATCATCGGCGATGAAGCAGACATTTCACAGCTTGAAACCCTGTTTGCGACCGATATTCCCTTCACCTATGTTGCAGATGGACACCACAGGACGGCTGCGGCCGCAGGGATCGGTGAAGAAAGGCGGAAAGCAGACCCGAATCATACCGGGCATGAGGAATACAATTTTTTTCTTGCGGTCCATTTCCCGGCAAACCAGCTCAGGATCCTTGATTACAACAGGGTGGTGAAGGATCTGAACGGGCTCAGTGACCGGGAATTCCTGGAAAAGCTAAAAGCCTCCTTTCATGTCCGGGAGGAGGGGAAGAAGATCTACAAGCCTTCCAGGCACCATGAATTCGGTTTATACCTTTCCGGATCCTGGTATGCTCTTACCGCCCGGGAAGGAAGCTATGATGAACATGACCCGGTCGGGAATCTGGACGTTACCATCCTGTCTGAGCAGGTCCTGATACCCCTGCTCGGAATTACCGATCTGAGGAAATCCAATCGGATTGATTTTGTAGGTGGGATACGGGGACTCAAGGAACTTGAGACGCGGGTGGACTCGGGTGGGATGAAAGCCGCATTTGCACTCCATCCGGTAAGTATGGAACAGCTTATGGAAATCGCAGATACCAATAACATCATGCCCCCCAAGACCACCTGGTTTGAACCGAAACTGCGCAGTGGACTGATCCTCCATGAACTTGGATGAACCAAAACCGCATGCATGAGCATTGCAGAAAATCTCCAGAAACTAAAGTCTGAAATCCCGGAACGGGTAAGCATAGTCGCGGTTTCAAAAAAAAAGTCGGTGGATGAGATCCTGGAAGCCTACCATGGCGGACAGCGCATCTTCGGGGAAAACAGGGTCCAGGAATTGCTGGAAAAACAACCCCGCCTGCCCGGGGATATTCAATGGCACATGGTGGGCCACCTGCAGACGAACAAGGTCAGACACATAGCCGGATTCGTTGCTCTCATTCAAAGCGTCGACAGCCTGAAGCTGCTGCAGACCGTTGACCGGGAAGGCATGAAAGCCGGCCGGGTCATTCCATGCCTGCTTCAGGTCCATATAGCGCGCGAGGAAACCAAGTTCGGTTTCGTCCCGGAAGAACTTGAGGAAATCATGGGTTCCCGGGAAATCCATTCGCTGCAGAACGTAAGGGTCGACGGGGTAATGGGCATGGCCACCTATACCACAGATATGCAGCAGGTGCGGGCGGAGTTCGCATACCTGCGCGATGTATTCCGGGACCTGAAGGAGCGGTTCTTTTCGAAAGATAAGGCTTTCAGGGAGGTCTCCATGGGCATGTCCGGGGATTATCCCGCGGCGATCGAGGAGGGGAGCACCATGGTACGGATTGGAACCCTTATATTTGGCCCCGGAATCCATTAAATCACCATTGATATGGCAGACCTAAGAACAGAGTTTGTGGGATTGGAATTGCGCAATCCGGTTGTCGTGAGCAGCAGCGGATTGACGGATTCGGCCGACAAGATCCGTAAACTGGAAGAGGCCGGAGCCGGGGCCGTCGTACTGAAATCCCTGTTCGAGGAGCAGATCCTCTTCGAGACGGGGCGCCTTTCAGAACAGAGCACCTACCCGGAGGCGGACGATTATCTCAGGCATTATACAAGGAACAACAGCATCGATGCCTACCTGGACCTGATTGAGAAAGCCGTCAAGGGAAGCAGCATACCGGTGTTTGCCAGCATCAATTGCATTTCCGGTTCGGAATGGGTCGATTTCGCCTCGAAGATCGAAGAAGCCGGGGCAAACGGCCTGGAACTGAATGTATATTTCCTTCCTTCCGCAAAGGAACGAGCTTCACAGGACGTTGAGAGGCTGTATCTGGATATCGCCGAGAAAGTCAAAAAACGCGTTGATATCCCGGTTGTTATGAAACTGGGACCGCATTTCACAAACCTGGTTCAAATGGTGGACTTTCTGTATCACCGGGGGGTGGACGGCGTGGTTTTATTCAATCGTTTCTACAGTCCCGATATAAACATCAGGGACCTGAAAATGACCGCCTCCGAGGTGTTCAGTTCCCCCTCCGACCTCCGGCAATCCCTTCGATGGGTGGCGATTGTTTCAGCACAGGTTGAACGGATGGATATTGCCGCCTCTACCGGGGTGCACGACGGAGAAGCCCTGATCAAACAGTTGCTGGCCGGGGCCGGGGCGGTGCAGGTTTGTTCCTCCATATACCGGCACGGGCCGGCCCATATAACCAGGATGCTCGGCGAACTCGTAAAGTGGATGGAAGATAAGGGTTATGGTGAACTGGAAGCCTTCCGAGGGAAGCTGAGTTACGGCAATATTCCCGATCCCATGGTTTACGAAAGAAGCCAGTTCATGAAGTATTTTTCAAGCCGCCACTAGCAACCGCCGTATAATCCCGTGGCCGCGGAGGTCAGTTCCCCAGGAGGTTAACCAGCTCCCTGGCCAGGGGCTTTTTCTCATCGGAGATTTTTTTAAGTCCCCCCAGGAGAATCTTCCTGGCATCCTGTATTTCTTCCCGATCGAGGTTCAGGATGGACTCTTCGATCACGGTGAAGGATTCCAGGGCCGTCCTGTAGTCGCCTTCCAGGAAAATCCGGATGAACAGTTTCAGCTCATGGGAATAATCCAGCCCGCTTTGCCAGCATGCGCTCACGAGGTTGGCCTGCGCTGCCTCCAGGTCCGGATTTTTCAACCCGTCCGTGATGAGAGGTACGGCAGCCCTGTCCTTGACATCGGCCAGCAGACGGATCAGTTCCTTTTCCACGGATTCCGCGGAAGTATGGTTCAGGAGCCTCATCAGTTCGGGAATATAATGGATGCTGCCGGCCGATCGGAGCCTGTAAATGGCCTTCATGACGGTGGTGACGTCTTCTGACCACAGGTCACGGATGATAAGCGGGTCCAGTTTAACTTTTCCGGGTTTATTTTCCATGCGTGCAAATTATTTCCGGCGGTCGTATTCCTCCAGCTTCACTACTGCCTCTACCGATCCAAGCCGGGCTGCCTTCTGCCAGTCCCCCTTTGCCCCGTCCGGGTCGTTCATACGCTGGCGCACCAGTCCCCTCAGATACCAGACATCGGCATCCCTCGGGTCCAGGTCCAGCGCCATGCCAAAATCGTTCAGGGCATACCGGTAGGTACCGGTTTCCAGGTAGGTTTTTCCACGGGCTTTGAAAAACCTCGGGTCCCCGGAATCAAGGCGCAGGCATGCATTGAATTGCTCCAGGGCATCCAGGTACCGGTGCAAATCAAAATGGATCTGTCCGGACAGGTACCTGGCTTCGGCATCGTCGGGATAATATCCCAGGTAGCGTTCCAGGTGAGCGGCCGCTTTTTCAGGCTGTCCGGCTTTCCGGCAGGTCCTTCCCAGTTCCGTCAGCAGCTCAAGATTTTCAGGTTCCAGCCTGTAGGCCTTCTCAAGGTCGGGGATCGCCTTTGCGTATTTTTCCTGTCCGGTGTAGGCCCGTGCCCTCCCGTAATGGTATGCGGGGATCCCGGAGTTGATCTCGAGGGCATCGGTATAGGCCTGGACTGCCGCCTGGAACTGTCCCATTTCCCTCAGTACATCTCCACGGGCAGCAAGGAGGGCATCCCAGTCCGGCCTTCCTTCCAGTTCAGAGGCGATGATCTCCAGGGCCTGCAGCTGATCACCCGAGTTACCCAGATATCGTATCTCCTGCAGAAGTTCTTCGTCTTTCGTATACCAGTCCCGGGCCCAAAGCTTTCTCCACTCGGGTTGATCCTCGATCGGCAGGAACGCATCATCGAGCAGTATCCTGTGGGACGGTAGTTTATAGGGCGACCTGAGGTGTTTCTCCAGATAACGCACGGCCTCGCCGGCATTTCCTTCGGAGGCATAAAGCGTTGCCAGAAGGTAACCGGCTTTTCCGGGCGACAGTTCCTCCACCCTTTCCATATATTCCAGGGCTGCATCCCGGTCACCGGATGCCAGGCAAACCTCCGCCAGCTTGAGCATGCAGTCCGCATCCCTGCTGTTGAGTGCCAGGGCATCGGTCAGGTAAGCGCGGGCCTCGCTGTATTCACCGAGGTCGGCCCGTGCTATGCCTTTCAGGTAAAGTTCCTGGACCTGGGCTTCCGACGGTGTAAAGGCCATGAGTGCACCAAGCAAGAACAGGGCCCGGCAGAACGCGATATGGAAATATTTATTTTTCACTCTCATTGACTGCACCGGCTTCGGTGAAAACATATACAAATCCAACGATATTCCTGATCTCCAGTCCCGTAAGACGGTTTTCATAAACGTCGCATACATAGTAATAAACACCCGGGGTAACCAGCTGGTTGGTATTCATCCGTTTCCCGTCCCAGTTGATGTCCGGATCCTCGGTCTTGAATACCAGGGTGCCCCAGCGGTTGTAGATCTTCATGTCCACACGTTCGACAAAGGAATAATTGCTGGGCCTGAAAAAATCGTTTATTCCGTCCCCGTTCGGGGTGAAAACGTTCGGCAGCTTGTAGTCGATGCAATTATCGACACAGGCTATAACCGAGAATACGCTTTCGTTGTTGAATGAATCGATGGCCGTTACGGCATAGCAGCCGGCCAGGCTTACGGGCAGCAAGTGGAAGTAAGTGGTGTCGGTGGGGGATCGGGTTGTGTCGATCAACTGCAGTTCCGTATCGAGGCGGGGGGCATAGTAGATATGGTACCTCATCACATCGTCCGCACAGGTATGGTTGGGATTGTTCCATATCAGGAAGTTGTAGTTGCTGTCGCAGAAAGACTCGACTCTCAGTTGCGGGGGACAGGGGGCCACGGTGTCGACCGGGGTGCCGCATCCGATGTGACTGAGGTTGATGGCATTGTAATCGATCCCATCTATGTTGCGGCTCCCGTGTGTACGGACCCGGTAGCAGAACTCCTGCCCGTTGGCGAGTCCCCCGTCCACATAAACCGGGTAAGTGGAATACCCTATCGAATCAAAATCCAGGCTCAGTGGATTTTGCCGGTATACGATGTATGCATCGTTCACCCATGGAGTGTTCTTACGGACACGGATGAGGTTGGCGTTGTCCTGTCCCTCGATCTCGAGCCAGGTGGAAGATACGATTTCCTGGCGTCCGATGAGAAACCGGTTGCCAGGCTCATCGTTGTAAAGTTCCAGCTTGTATGAATAGGGGTAGTCTATGGTGTTCAGGGGCCGGTCAAGGTAGCTCGTGTCGTTCAGATCGGAAGTGGTAAACGAGTATATCCGGTTCAGGTTGATGCCCTGTGCGTCCAGGTCGGACCGGTAAAGTATGTATTCGTAAGGTCCGGTGGCGGGAATCGTATCCAGGTCCCTGGGTTTGGCCCAGGCAATGAGCAATTCCCCTGCAGGATCCGCAGATTCCACACTGGCCTGCAGAACGGAAGGAGTGCCCGGGATCAGCACATCGCATACCTCGGCTGAGGGATACCCCGGTGTTCCCTCGTCGTAGACGGCAACGATCATATAGCAATATTCCGTTCCCTGTTCAAGTCCCTGCCCGTGATCGTCATCCGTGTAGCTTACGCTGTCCCTGCCGGGGACATAACCGATCGGGATGTACCCGGTGCTGCCCGGGATGCCGTTGCTGCAGGAATCGGGCACATAGCCCGTGCTTCCGGTATGACGGTAGATCTCGTATCCTTCAACATTCTGGCAGGACGGTGCGTCCCAGTTAAGATGGATGGAATTCGCCGTTGCCGTGCTGGTGGGGTTTTGCGGCGGTGGACCGATCACCTTGACATGGAAGTTATCGATATCCACCAGTTTCAGACTGGGATTATGGTCTTCCGCCTTAATGATTATATTATAGGGCTGTTCGCGGATGTGGCTGCAGGTTGTGAGCCAGGTGAACCTGGAAACGGCAAACCCAGGTCCCGCTATCAGGGAATCAAAGGTCGCGGGACTTTCGGTGAGCACCATGGGCCCTCCCGTGGCGTACTGCGATACCAGGTTCGAATCCGGATCGGTGCTGATGATGTCGTATTCCACCGGTTCACCGGCCTCCACGCAAAAATCCCGCAGCGGCATATTCACCGGCGGACGGTTATTGGTTTTATGGACTTCAATTTGCATGTCACGGGCGATGTTGCCGATTTTGATCATTCGCCCTTTATGTCTCCTCCATTCCTCGATCTCGATGGCGATGTTATAGATTCCCGTATCGACCGGTGTGTTCCAGACCAGGTCGCCTGTGGACTTGTTGATGTACAGGGTGTCGCTTGCGTTTGGAAGGGAATAATTCTGTATGGGTTTACCGTCTTCTTCGGTACAAATGCCCATCTTGTAGGAAATGCTGTCCCCGTCAGGATCATAGGCGGCCGGATTGTGAACGAAGATCTGTCCCACGGCAGCCTTGTCGATGGGCGGATTTAGCAAAATGGGGGTATCGTTCTGCCCGATCCCCGGGTTGATCGTAATGATGGTTTTAACCGAGAAGATCACATTGACCGAATGGGGGATGTTCAGCACCCCGTAATTCCGGTTCGGGTCCTGGACCACGACGGTATAGGTTCCCGGTCCCGGATAGGTGTGGGTAGCCGTATACTGGTTCCAGAAATACCAGTTGGGGAGGGAGACCTTGCTGATCCTGGGTGCGGTGCTTATGGTCCCGTCCCCCCACTGTACGTCCAGCTCGTTACGGTCGGCGGCAGATCTGGAGTAGGTGAAGGTCTGTATCTTGATTTCAAAAGTAAAATCGTCGATCTGCCTGAGGGTGATTTCTCCGGCCCGGTTATGCGTGCCTTTTGCCGCTGTTCCCGCAACCAGGCATATGATCCATATCAGTAAAGACCGTTTCACGACATAGTTTCTCACTTTATATCTAATGTCAATTCGGTGGTTTTATTGTCCATCCGGTATCCTTTCTGCCGGTTGCCGTAAGCGACGATAAGCAGATTGGTCTGGTCGTCAAAGGCATCCAGCATTAGGGTGTTACTGATCCTGACTTTGCGGATCCGGCCGTGGTACTCATAACGGTAATGGAGCCAGATGGCTCCTTCGTTCACCCTGGAATCCACAAACTGTAAGCCTGCCGTTCCCTTGCCGTTGATTTCCATCTGCAGGGCATCCCAGATATACCGGTTCACGGTTTCGATCTGCTCATCCGGATTTTCCTGCTCGGTGATCCGGAGCTGGACCGAATAATGGTGAAGGATCAGGTCCTGGAAGTCGTCTGCAAATATCTTTACGGATAAATCCACCGTTCCCTTTTCCGGGTCCAGGTCTATGTTGGTCACCGAAACATGGATCGGATGGTACCAGGAGGTACAGAACAGCAGCAGTATCATTCCCGTCAGTCTCATGATAAAATCTCCGCACCATTGGGGGAACGAGGCAAAATTACAATAATTTTGCCTTGTTAAGCGAGCCGCATGTCAACATTCGGGATATATTTCACGCTTGGATTTGAGCATATCTCCGATTTTGCCGCATACGATCACCTGCTGTTCCTGACCGCCCTTTGTGCCGTATACGGTTTAAAGCAATGGAAAAGAGTTCTCATCCTGGTGACCGCCTTCACGATCGGGCATACCCTGACCCTGGCCCTGGCAACCCTGAAACTGGTCCGGATACCCACCAGCCTGATCGAGTTTCTGATACCGCTAACCATCCTGGTCACCGGTTTATGGAATGTTTTCCAGCCGGGGGATAAGGTGGCTGTCTCTTCCCATCGCTTCAAATACGGCACGGCCCTTTTCTTCGGACTGATCCACGGGCTGGGTTTTTCCAACTACCTGAGGAGCCTGCTGGGATTGGAGGAAAGCCTGCTGTTGCCTCTTTTTTCCTTTAATCTGGGACTGGAGGCGGGCCAGATCACGGTCGTTATCATCGTGTTGCTGCTCGCTTTCCTGGTCGTCGATGTCGCCGGTGCCAGGCGCAGGGATTGGAACGTCCTGCTATCGGGTGCTGCCATCGGGGTGTCCCTGATCCTGTGCATGGAGAGATGGCCCTTCTGATTAATTTGTTAATTTCATGCTGTGTTGAACTGGAACCGTCATATTAAAGATTTCAGGACATACCTGAAACTTGAAAAATCGCTTTCTCCGCATTCCATTGAAGCTTATTCCAGGGATGTGGGAAAATTCATAGAATTCCTGGACATCCGCGGATATGAGCTGTCTCCCCCGGGCATTGAATTGTTGCATCTGAAGGAATTCCTGGCCTGGATCAATGAACTGGGATTGAGTTCGCGTTCCCAGGCCCGGCTGGTCTCCGGCATCAAATCTTTTTTTAAATACCTCCTGCTGGAGGATGTGATCGAAACGGACCCAACAAGCCTGATGGAGATCCCGAGGATAGGCAGGAAGCTGCCGGAGGTGCTCAGTGTGGAGGAGATCGACCGGCTCATGGCGGCCATAGACCTGTCCAAACCTGAAGGAAGGAGGAACCGTGCCATGCTCGAGGTACTATACGGATGCGGACTGAGGGTCACGGAGCTGGTGAACCTGCAACTGTCTCAGGTCTATTTCGATAAGGGTTTTATACGAATCAGCGGCAAAGGCAATAAGGAGCGGCTGGTCCCCATCGGCCGGACCGCCCTGAGAGAGGTCCGGAATTATTTGGGGGACCGGAATTCGCTGCCGCGGATCGAAAAGGAACACGAGGACATCCTTTTTCTGAACCGGCGAGGACGGAAACTCAGCCGGGTCATGGTCTTTACCCTAATAAAAGAACTCGCCGCCTCAGCCGGGATCCGTAAAAGCATCAGTCCCCATACCTTCCGCCATTCCTTTGCCACCCACCTGATCGACGGGGGTGCCGATCTCAGGGCCGTCCAGGAAATGCTCGGCCATGAATCCATCCTGACCACGGAAATCTACACCCACCTTGACCGGGAATACCTCCGGGATGCCATCGTACGCTTTCATCCCCGTTCCGGGCATTAAATCCCTGCTTGAAGGCCCATGGAACGGCCTGCTTATTTTAGGTTAATTTAGAGTTGATTTAAGCAATTTTTAGATACATTTGTACTCTTAAATTTTAAGGTATGTCCAAAATAAAAAGAGTTTACACGTTTGGTAATAAAAAGGCGGAAGGCAGAGCCGATATGAAGAACCTCCTGGGCGGGAAGGGTGCGAACCTGGCGGAAATGAATCTCATCGGGGTTCCGGTACCCCCCGGGTTCACCATTACAACGGAAGTCTGCACCGAATACAACCAGCTTGGCGAGGAGGAAGTCATAAAGCTGATCCGGGATGATGTGGAGGCGGCGATGCGCAATGTGGAAGATCTCATGAATTCTAAGTTCGGCGACCGGGACAACCCGTGCCTGGTATCCGTGCGTTCGGGTGCACGTGCGTCCATGCCCGGCATGATGGATACCATTCTTAACCTTGGACTGAATGATGAGGTTGTGGAGGGACTGGCAAAGAAAACGGGCAATCCGAGGTTTGCGTGGGACTCTTACCGCCGTTTCATTCAGATGTACGGGGATGTCGTTATGGGCATGAAACCCGAGTCGAAGGAAGCTCACGATCCTTTCGAAGAAATCATAGATGAAGCCAAAACCCGCAAAGGGGTTGAGAACGATACGGACCTGACGACCGAAGATATGAAGGACCTGGTCGCCCGGTTTAAGTCCGCCGTCAAAGAACAAACCGGCCAGGATTTCCCGACGGATGCCTGGGAGCAGCTCTGGGGCGCGGTTGCCGCCGTATTCGACAGCTGGAACAACCCACGGGCCGAACTGTACCGCCAGCTTAACAACATTCCCGCTGAATGGGGTACGGCCGTGAATGTCCAGGCCATGGTATTCGGGAATATGGGAGAGACGTCCGGCACAGGAGTCGCCTTTACCCGGGATGCCGCCACGGGAGAGAACCTGTTCAACGGGGAATACCTGATCAACGCCCAGGGAGAGGATGTGGTTGCCGGAATCCGTACGCCCCGCCAGATCACCCGGGAAGGTTCCGAACGCTGGGCAGCTCTGGCCCAGGTCAGCAAGGAAG
>CAZNQG010000053.1:0-23094 GCA_964575235.1 uncultured Bacteroides sp. | reverse complement strand
CAACAATATCAAATTACCCGGAGGGAGTTAGTCTTCATTGGGAGAAGAGTTCTAACATCACATCTGATTTTTCATTACAAGGCCCCGAGTGTCATGATGGTTTTCTTTAACTCTTCGGGATACCGGTGGAACTCTTTCCATATGATCGGTTCGGCCAGTTTGATGTAGAGGTACTTTTCATTGGAGCTGCCTTTGCATATTGCTCTGGAGACATATTCCTGCACTTATTCAAGAAAATATGATCTGTGGTGTAGCGGAGGCCTTTTCTTTCTCACTAAAATCAAAAGGGAGATCAGACCGCCGTTACATCGCTTCACGATGTCAGACGGCTTGTCTGATCTCCCTTTTGATTTCCTATTCCGATTCCCTGAACAGGTAGACGAACCCGGTGTAGGGTTCCTTGCGGCGGTAAACGGTCGCGTCCCAACCCAGGGCGTCGATGACGTAATAATATACCCCGGGTTGGGCGAATTGCTGGCCCTTCCCGTGAATGGTTCCGTCCCAGCCTTCCCATTCCATCCGTCCCTCGGAATGCTCATACTCGTAGACCTTACTGCCGTTCCGGTTGTAGATGGTGATCCGGAAGGACTTCAGGGACCTGGCACGGACCACGAAAAAATCGTTAACGCCGTCCCCGTTCGGCGTAAAGACGTTCGGGACATCCAGCTCGGAAGGCAGCACATGTATTTCCGGATTCGTGTTCAGTGGAAAGGAATCCACACAGCCGGCTTCACTGTAGGCAAGCATGCTGGGATAGTAATACCCCGGGATGTAATACATGTAGGAGACGGAATCGTTCACATCGTATGTCACCAACTCGGAGTCCTCCCCCGTCTTGGCGCTGTCCACAAGGGACCAGACAAATTCCATCCCGTTCTCCGAAGTATTGTGGAACCGTACCTCCATGGGTGCCTCTTCCTCGGGCTTTTCCGACTCCGTCCAGTTCCCCTCTCCGGCATCGCCTGTACGTTCTTCGTACCACATGGTAAAGCCCGCCTTCACGTGTATGCTTTCATATAATACCTCGTCCTTCCGTACCATGTTGAAGCTGTCAACGGCCGTAAGGGTAAATCGCGTATCTTTAATCGGGGGCCTGGAATCGGGCGGCTGGTTGTAAATGGTGAGGGTCATGAACAGGCTGGCGCCGTAAATCTCATATTCCGGGTCGTCACAGGTCCACCGGAAGGACATCCCGTTCGGAACCGAAAGCTTCTGCCCGGTCGTAAGATCATAATAGGGCAGCGTATCCGCCGCTGCTGTGCCTGCAAGCTTCAGATAATCACAGGTGTAGCCGTAGGGCATTACCTTTCCGTCCGGGCTTTTTTCCACCTCGACGAAGGGATCGTTGGGAAAGACCCATGCCCGGAATACCGTGTCCAGGTCCGCCGAGCTGATGTGCACCCGGTAACATCCCCACCCGAGATTGCTTACCGTAGAGGAAGGAACCCCGGTTTGCGAGAAGAAGGGGGGTGAAAAACCGTTGCTGGCCGTATCGTATCTGCTCCAGCTGAAATCATAAGGGGGCGCGCCTCCGGGAGCAGAGGCCGTGAGGGTTCCCGTTGCGGGACTCCCATGCTCCGTCGCATGAAAGACAAAATAGCGGTCGGTCCCCCCGAATACCGGATAACCGAGCGTGTCGGAATAATTGGCGGTGTTGGAACCGATCTGGGAATAGGATGATATACCGGAGAAAAACAGCATTAAAGGAAAAATCACGCGCGGTATGTCAGCAGCAGGAATTCGCATGGAACCGGTTCATGGGATAATCCCTTATTAAACTTTGCCCGCAGGGCATTTATTATGATCAGTGTTTATAAAGTGGCAAAGATATGGATTCTGGCAGAAGAAAAAATCATTAATTTTAGCAGCTTTCAAACGTTATGGGGAAAGATTTCTTAAGCGATCTGAACGAAGCACAACAGAAGGCGGTTCTGGATTACGAGGGACCCAGCCTGGTCGTTGCGGGTGCAGGATCGGGCAAGACCAGGGTGCTGACCTACCGGATCGCCCACCTCCTGAGCCAGAAAATCCCGCCGCGGAACATCCTGGCCCTAACCTTCACCAACAAGGCCGCACGTGAAATGAAGGAACGCATCGGTAGCCTGGTCGGGGCAGACCTGGCCCGGTGGCTGTGGATGGGAACCTTTCACTCGGTTTTTGCCAGGATTCTCAGGCAGGAAGGAAGCCTGCTCGGCTATCCTTCCCGTTATACGATCTACGACAGTTCCGACTCGAAAAGCCTGGTAAAAAAGATCATCAAGGAACTGGACCTGAACGACCAGGTCTATAAACCGGGGGAGGTCCATGGCAGGATCTCATGGTCTAAGAACAACCTGATCACGCCCGCCTCCTATTACTCCAGCGCCCAGCTTGTGGAAATGGACAAACGCACGCGCAGGCCGCGCATTTCCGACATTTACAAACTCTATGCCCAGCGTTGTAAAAAGGCGGATGCAATGGATTTTGACGATCTCCTGCTGAACATGCACATCCTGCTGAGGGACTTCCCGGATGTGCTGTCAAAATACCAGGAACAGTTCCGGTATATCCTAGTCGACGAATACCAGGATACCAATTACGTGCAGTACCTGATCATCAAGCAGCTTTCGGAAAAATACCGAAACATATGCGTGGTCGGTGACGACGCACAGAGCATCTATTCCTTCCGGGGAGCCAGGATCGAGAACATCCTCAATTTCAAGCACGATTACCCCGGATACAAACTTTACAAGCTGGAACGGAACTACCGCTCCACCCGGAATATCGTGGATGCGGCAAACAGCATCATCGCCAACAACCGGGACCAGATCAGCAAAAAGGTTTATTCCAAAAAGGAAAAAGGGGAAAAGATCCGCCTGTTCCGTGCGGAAACCGACCATGAAGAGGGTTACCTGGTCGCAAGCTCGATCCAGGATGCCGTTTACGGCCAGCAGATCAGGCACCGGGAAATGGCCATCCTGTACCGGACCAATGCCCAGTCCCGCATCTTCGAGGAGGCCCTCCGCAGGATGAACATACCCTACAAGGTTTACGGGGGACTATCCTTTTACATGCGGAAGGAGATCAAGGATATGCTTGCCTATTTCCGCCTGACGGTAAACCCTTACGACGAGGAGGCCCTGCGAAGGATCATCAATTACCCTGCACGGGGGATCGGGCAGACCACCCTTTCGAAACTCGAACAGGAAGCCGCCGGAAGGGAGGCCAGGATCTGGGACATCCTCCAGGATCCGGGCTCGTGCAAGGACCTGTTCAACCGGGGAACCATCCGGAAACTGGAGGCTTTTACCGGCATGATACGGGAATACCAGTCCCGCTTGAACACCATGGGGGCCTTTGACCTTGCCTTTTCCATCGCGGAAAGTTCCGGCATCCTGAAGGATCTCCACTACGACAATACCCCTGAAAACCTCAGCAAGTACGAGAACCTCCAGGAACTTCTCAACGGGATCAAGGAATTCGTCGAATCCCAGGACGACCCGGAAAGCGCCACCCTGGATGCCTTCCTGCAGAGCGTTTCCCTCCTGACGGACGCGGATACCGAGAAGGAAGAGGACCGGGACAAGGTGACCATCATGACCGCCCATTCCGCCAAGGGACTGGAATTCAAGCATGTTTACATCACGGGACTCGAAGAGGAACTCTTCCCCTCCCGAATGTCCTCCTCCACCCGTGAAGAACTGGAGGAAGAACGGCGCCTTTTCTACGTCGCCCTCACCCGTGCCATGAAACAGGTCACCCTCAGCTATGCCGCTTCGCGATACCGCTGGGGAATCCCGGTAAACGCCGTTCCCAGCCGGTTCATACGGGAAATCGACACGGCGTTCATCGAACCCTCCCCCGATAACAGCGCCTTCCGCGAAGGGATCCGGACCGCCCCGGGAAGGAATGCCCCCGCTGCACGGGATCGGGACAGGGGAATGGATTACCCGGCGGACGGTTCATTCAAAAAGCGCAGAGGAATAAGCCCGGGACCGGACAGGGTGGCCCCTGCACAGGCCAGGCTGGAGGATAAGGTGGCGGCGGACCGGGCCCGTCCAAAGACTTCGAGCGGGGACTTCAAGGCGGACGATCCCTCGAAGATAAAGGCGGGAATGCAGGTCGAACATCCACGATTCGGAAAGGGAAAGGTCCTGAACCTGGAAGGCGCCGAATCCAACCGGAAGGCGACCGTATTTTTCCGGGAGCACGGGCAGAAACAATTGCTGCTGAAATTCGCCAAATTGAAAATCATCCGTTAGTTCACGGACCGTAACATTTTGAAATCCCCGAGGATTTCTGTTCTTTTGCATAAAATTCAATCCATGGATTACGATTACAATACGCAGCGCTCGAAAATGTATCTGCCTGAATACGGACGGAACATACAGAAAATGGTGGAATACGCCGTACAGATCGAGGACAGGGAGGAAAGGAACCGGGCGGCCCGGGCCATCATATCCATCATGGGAAACCTGAACCCGCATCTGAGGGACGTAAGCGATTTCAAACACAAACTTTGGGACCATCTGTTCATCATATCCGATTTTAAACTGGACATCGATTCCCCCTACGAAAAGCCAACCCGGGAGGTGCTGTTTGAAAAGCCCAAACCCGTTCCTTACAGCGAATATGACATCAAATACAAGCATTACGGAAAGATCATCGAGCTGCTGATCAATGAAGCTTGCAAATTCGAGGAGGGACCGGAAAAGGATGCCCTGATAAAACTGATCGCCAACCATATGAAGAAATGTTACCTTACCTGGAACAGGGAGGTGGTGAGCGATGAGATCATCTTCGAGGACCTGAAGAAACTATCCGGCGGAGCACTGGAAGTGAGCGGGGACCTCAAACTGTCCGAATCCCGGGATATCCTGGCCAAGAACAAGAAGAAAAGACCGCAAAAAAAGAAATAAGCCGCATGGGCACATTGGTTGTGAAGGGGGGCAAATCCCTTTCCGGTACGCTGACTCCCCAGGGTGCAAAGAACGAGGCACTGCAGGTGATATGCGCCTGCCTGCTTACCGAAGAAGCGGTGACCATCCGGAACCTCCCCGACATCCTGGATGTAAACAACCTCATTTTACTGCTGCAGAGCCTGGGCGTGAAGGTCCGGGATCACGGCGACCGTTCTTTTACCTTTCAGGCCTCCGGGATTGAACTTGATTACCTGCGTACGGATGAATTCAGGGAAAAGGGGACAAGCCTCAGGGGCTCCATCATGATCCTGGGACCGCTTCTGGCCCGGTTCGGGAAGGGATATGTACCTGCTCCCGGAGGAGACAAGATCGGAAGACGCCGCCTGGACACCCATTTCATCGGTTTCCAGAAACTGGGTGCCAACTTCACGCACGATCCCGAAAGGCAATGCTATTCCGTTGAGGCACCATCGTTGCGGGGGACTTACATGTTGCTGGACGAGGCATCCGTGACCGGCACAGCCAACATCCTGATGTGCGCCGTCATGGCCCATGGCACCACGACCATCTACAATGCCGCCTGCGAGCCCTACATACAGCAATTATGCAGAATGCTCCTTCACATGGGGGCCAGGATCGAAGGCATCGGTTCCAACCTTCTGACGGTCCACGGCGTGGATTCACTCGGCGGCTGTGATCACACCCTGCTGCCCGACATGATCGAGGTCGGCAGTTTCATCGGGCTGGCAGCCCTGACCCGTTCGGAACTCAGACTGAAAAATGTATCGGTCGAAAACCTGGGCATCATCCCGGAACAATTCCGCAGGCTGGGCATCACCGTAAGGCAGGAAGCGGATGATTTGATCGTTCCCAGGCAGGAACACTATGAGATCGAGACTTTCATGGACGGTTCCATCATGACCATAGCCGATGCACCCTGGCCCGGGTTGACGCCGGACCTTCTGAGCGTATTCCTGGTGGTTGCTACACAGGCCAAAGGCAGTGTGCTTATCCATCAGAAAATGTTCGAAAGCAGGCTGTTCTTCGTGGATAAACTCATCGATATGGGAGCGCAGATCATTCTCTGCGATCCTCACCGCGCAACGGTGATCGGCATCAACCGGCAGTACTGCCTGCGGCCCACCGTCATGACCTCGCCGGACATCCGGGCAGGTGTCGCGCTTTTGATCGCCGCCCTTTCGGCCGAAGGCACCAGTACCATCCATAACATCGAGCAGATCGACCGCGGCTACCAGGACATCGACCGGCGCCTCAATGAAATAGGCGCATCCATTACACGGATGTAATTTCCTGTTGAACACCCAGCAGCAAACTGTCAATTTGTCCTGATTTCAGGATTGGCAAAGCATTTGTTCGGTTTGGGCAGCAATACCTAATATATTCTAACGACATCGTAATGACAAGCAAGGAGAAAGCACAGGATCAGGCTGTTAAGGAAGGGAAACAAGTTGAGCGGAAGACGGATGGGAAAACCCGGAAAACGGTTTCATCGAAACCAAAGCCGGCCAAGAAACCGGCAGATTCTGCCAAATTGAAACAATTGCAGAAGGAATTACAGGACCAGAAGGACAAGTACCTGCGCCTGTCGGCGGATTTTGATAATTACCGCAAGCGTACACTCCGGGAAAAAATGGACCTGACCAAACAGGCCGGGGAAGAGATCTTTACCCGTATTCTGCCGGTGCTCGACGACCTGGAAAGGGCGATGAATTCCATAGAGGAGGCAAAAGACATGGAAGCGGTCAAGGAGGGGATGCAGCTGATCTACAACAAGTTCAAGGAATACCTCAAGCAACAGGGTATCCGCGAGATCGATGCCATGCACCAGGAATTCGACACCGATGTACACGAGGCGGTGACCCAGATCCCGGCCGGGGATAAGAAACTGAAAGGCAGGGTAGTGGACATTATTGAAAAGGGTTATTTCTTGAACGATAAGGTATTGCGCTATTCCAAAGTAGTTATAGGAATATAATGGGGAAAAGGGATTATTACGAGGTCCTGGAGGTTCCACGATCTGCTTCCGCCGAAGAGATTAAAAAGGCTTACCGCAAACAGGCACTGAAATATCATCCGGACAAGAATCCGGGGGATACCGTGGCAGAGGAAAAGTTCAAGGAGGCTGCGGAGGCATACGAGGTTCTGAGCAGCGATGATAAGAGGGCCCGGTACGACCGTTTCGGACATGCGGGTGTGGGCGCTGCGGCGGGCAACGGGTTCGGCGGAGGCGGCATGACCATAGAAGACATCTTTGCCAGCTTCGGGGACATATTCGGGGATGCCTTCGGCGGCTTCGGTGGTTTTGGAGGGGGGAGCCGGAGGACTTCCAGAGCAACCCGGAAGGGATCCAACCTGAGGGTGAAGGTGAAACTTAACCTACATGAGATAGCCAACGGAACGGAGAAAAAAATCAAGGTCAGCAAATACGTTTCCTGCAAAAGTTGCAGCGGGACCGGTGCAAAAGGCGGTTCAAGCTATTCCACATGCGACACCTGCCAGGGATCCGGACAGGTCAGGCGGGTTTCCAACACCTTCCTGGGCCAGATGCAAACCGTCACCACATGTCCGACCTGCGGAGGAGAAGGGAAAATCATTACGGATAAATGCACCGCCTGTTTCGGTGAGGGGGTCGTAAAGGCAGAGGAGATCATCCCCATCAGCATTCCGGCTGGCGTGGCCGAAGGCATGCAAATGACGGTATCCGGCAATGGGAATGCTGCACGCCGGGGAGGCATCAACGGAGACCTGCTGGTTATGATCCAGGAAGAGCCCCATCCCGAATTGATCCGTGACGGCAACGACCTGCTCTATAACCTTCACATCAGCATACCACAGGCCGCACTCGGAACACCCGTCGAGATTCCCACGGTGGACGGGAAAGTGAAAATTAAGATCGAACCGGGTACACAACCCGGCAGAATCCTCCGACTTCGCAACAAGGGCATACCGGACGTGAACGGTTACCGGAGAGGCGACCTGCTGGTCAGCATCAATGTATGGGTGCCCAAGAATCTGACGAAAGAAGAACAAAAACTCCTTGAAAAACTGGGAGATTCTCCTAATTTTACACCTCGTCCGGACCGCAGTGAAAAGAACTTCTTTGAACGGATGAAGGGGTACTTTCACTCCTGATCCCGGGTCAACGATACGGTTGGTTTCACTCCAATGCTGCTGGTATGAATATTTTCAGCGCTGAGAACGTAGTTAAAAGATTCATCCATACAACGGCCCTGGACGGGGTATCGGTCGGCATCCCGAGAGGCAGCATATACGGTCTGCTCGGCCCGAACGGCGCCGGGAAGACCACCCTGATCCGCATCATCAACCAGATCACCGCCCCGGACGAGGGATCCCTTTACTTCAACGGTACAAAGATGAACCCGGATGATGTCCGCAGCATAGGCTACCTTCCCGAGGAACGGGGACTGTATAAAAAAATGAAGGTGGGCGAGCAGGCCCTGTACCTCGCACGCCTTAAGGGACTCTCCAGGGCGGAAGCACAGGAGAAGCTGAAAACCTGGTTCGCGAAATTCGAAATAACCGGCTGGTGGAACCGCAAGATCGAAGAACTTTCCAAGGGAATGCAGCAAAAGGTGCAATTCGTGGTGACGGTGCTCCATGAACCCGAACTGCTCATCTTCGACGAGCCCTTCAGCGGTTTCGATCCCATCAACGCCGACATGCTGAAGAAGGAGATTCTCTCGCTGAAAGAAAAAGGAACCACCATCATATTTTCCACCCACGACATGGGATCGGTGGAAGAACTCTGCGACCACATAACCCTCATCGACAAGGGACGAACCCTGATCGACGGCCCCATTGACAGGATACGGGAGCAATACCGGACCAATACCTACGAGGTGGGTTTCCAGGGCGATCCGCAAAGGCTGGTCTCGGCACTGAACCAGCATTACGAACTGCTGGATACCCGGAAGGATAAGGACCTCACCCGGGCCAGAATCCGCCTGCTGCACCATACCACGGACAACGAATTACTGTCCCTGCTGCTGCCTCACATACACATTGTATCCTTTAACGAGGTTTTCCCGAGCATGAACGATATATTCATCCGGGTGGTCAAAGAAAACAAGGGAACATGAGCAAGATCGGACTGATCATACAGCGTGAATACATCACCAGGGTGCGGAAACGGTCCTTCATCATCATGTCCCTGCTGGGTCCCATCCTCTTTGCCAGCTTCATGATCATACCGGCCTGGATGGCGACGTCGGAGGACCAGGAAGTAAAAAAAATAGCCATCGTTGACAGCTCGAACCTTTTCATGAACGTGATCCCTGAGACGGAATATTTGAAATTCGACTACCTGTTCAACGCCAAACTGAATGAGGTGAAGGATCATTACAAGGAAGGGGGGTACTATGGTGTCCTTTACATTTCCCATATCGTAGCCTATGAACCCAATTCCGTGGTTTTCTACTCCGACAAGCAACCCAGCCTGGCCACGAAGATGCATATCAGCAAGGCGATTGAGGATTATATCCGGGACCAGAAACTGCTGGCTTACGACATCGAGGACCTGGATACCATCCTGAAATCGGTCAAGACGAGGATCAGCATCCGGACCATCAAGCTGACGGATGACGGCAGGGAGAAGGAAAGCCACACGGAACTCGTCATGGTCGTCGGGTATGCCGGAGGCTTCCTGATCTATATGTTTATCTTTTTCTTCGGGGCCCAGTTGATGCGCGGCGTGATCGAGGAAAAGGTGAACCGCATCATCGAGGTTGTGGTCTCATCGGTCCGTCCCTTTCAACTCATGATGGGCAAGATCATAGGCATCGCCATGGTAGGTCTCACGCAGTTCCTGGCATGGGTTATACTCACCTTCCTGCTGGTCACCACCGCCGGTGCCGTCCTGTTCCCCGAACTGAAAATGTCTCCGACCGAGGAGGTAGTGGCCCATGACATCATGTCCACCGCTCCCGAACAGGCACAGCCTGAACCCCCCGGATCCGAAGAGATGGATGAGCTGGTGGACGCCCTGTCAACCCTGCGGAACATCGATTTCGGTGTTATGCTCGGGTCCTTCCTGTTCTTTTTTCTCGGCGGATACCTTCTCTATGCCGCCATGTTCGCTTCCATCGGGGCTGCTGTAGACAACGAAACGGATACACAGCAGTTCATGCTGCCGATTACCATACCCCTGATCCTGGCGATCTTCGTAATGATCAATGCCATCAACAACCCGGACAGCTCCCTGGCCTTCTGGTTCTCGATCATCCCGTTCACCTCCCCCGTGGTCATGATGGCAAGGATCCCCTTCGGAGTGCCCTACTGGCAGGCCTTTCTCAGCATGGGGCTGCTCATCCTGACCTTCATGGGCATGACCTGGGTGGCCGCCAGGATCTACCGCACCGGCATCCTGATGTACGGCAAGAAGATAAACTACCGCGAAATGTGGAGGTGGATCCGTTATTCCTGATCCCGAGTTTCGGGAGCATATCCACCCTGGCGGGTAATCTCCAGGTCATCCAGCCACACTTCAGAATCCCCCGAATTCCATAGAAATATCCCGTACCGGTAACAGGCAAATCCCTCCGGGATAACCGTATCCAATTCCAGCAATTTCCATCCCTTGTTATCGGTCGAAAATGTTCCGGAAGCGCTGACGTAATGGCATCCCCGGCTGGCCCCCGCCACAATTTGAACCCGATCGTCACCTCCATACCGCCAGATCCGCACCCTGAATCGTTCACCGGCCCGGACATCCTTAAACCTGTGCAGAAATGCATATTGGTTGTGTTGATCCAGCTTAACCGAGTAGCGCCCGGACCTGGCATGGTCCTCCGACCTCAGAAATCCTCCCTCAAACCTAATGCTATCTGTCTGGGATAACAGATATAAGGAATTCTCATCCAGGATTTCACAATCGCAGGTGATCGGAAAGAACTCATAGGGCAGCCGGCCTTCAATGGGATGCCGGAGTATCTGAACCGAATCCTTGCCGGGGAACAGCCAGCGGTAAAAGGTATAGGATTTGTAAAGCTGGAATCCTTCGATCAGGCCACACGACAATACATACTCGTCCTCGGTTACAAACCACCAGCTTTTCTCATTTTTATCGATCGGATTAATAGGCCCGGTCTGGTACCAGGCGTTGAACTCAAATCCACCGTCTATTTTACGGGCATCTATCTGCTCCTCCTCCATGAGATACTTCAGTGCTCTCCAGCGCGTCCGGTTCCACTCCATGAAGTCCCGAACAGCCGTAAGGCTGAACAGTATGAACAGCATCAGAAATGCATTGGAGATGCGCAGTCGTTTCCGATCCGGTTCACCGGGGCATGTGGACAGGAGTATCGAAGTGAATATGCTCACCGGAATTGTATAACGGTCGAAAAAGAATTTATTTATCAACAGGTACACCAGATAAAGGCATACAACGATAGACAGAAGCATTTTTACAGCAGCGGGGACATTGTGCTTGAGTTCGGTGATGGTTTCACGGATGGTTTTGGGCTTTGACAGAAAAGCCATTGCCAGAAGTATGGCTCCGGACGCCGCCAGGATTTTTACAGCATTCCAGATCAGCGGAGGCAAGACCGGCGACAGGTTGTCCCCCCAGTATGAATCCTTCAGAATCTTTGGACCGAGGCCAAAATTATAAAAGCAGTTCGGTGCAGGGAATCCTTTGTATCCCATGATGATCAGGACAACCATAAATGAAAGAACCACTCCCGTTATAACGGCCTTCCTGCCGGTCCGGGGGATGGTAATGGCAGGAGCCTTCCGTATGGCAAGGGGCAGTGTGAATAATCCCATGTACATCAGCATTGTCCCTGCTTTACACAGGAAGTAATCCGGATTGTTGGTCCTGAGGGTTTCCAGCAGATCTTTCGTTTTACCAAAATTCTCAGGCAAATTCCCCGTAGATTCAAGAATGTATGAAAACAACCAGAGTCCGGACCAGACCACCAGGAAGGGTACCATCGATTGTAAAATCCTGACAACGTTCCCCCGGGAACGCAGGATTTCTACCATTCCGATGGCCAGGGGAACGATCAAGCCGGTTTGCCTTGTAAGCGTGGAAATTAAAGCAAATAAGGTGCTTATTACCAGGAATATATTTTTATCCCCCTTTAAGAACAAGGAATAGAAATACAGGGATGTCAGAAAAAAGAAAAGAAAATATATTTCGGTCATGAACGTAAACGAAAGAGAAAGAAACAAGGGTAGGAACATGACCAGCAAGCTCGTAAAAACAGCATCATTCCTGTGAACCTTCAGTTTCCTTAAAAAACCGTACAACACAAGAATAAAAGATATACCGAACACCAGAGTCGTAATCCGTAAGGTACCGAAGGAAAATCCGAATACCTTGGTCGCAAGGGCCCCGATCAGGGTCTGGCTGATGAGTGTCATACCCGGCCAGTCGGAAAACACGAATCTCCCTTTTTCGCTGAGAAACCAGACATTCCTGCTGTATGCCCAATCATCATTGATTGGGAATTCCCCCATCGGATTTACCAGCAGGACTGCCAGAATCCAGGCCAACAGCAAAATGAGTTCAGCCGGAGGAGATTTTATAACCGTTTTCATCCCTGAAGGATCATACGTGTTGTGAATGTAACCAAAATTTCTGTCCCGTGTAGTATGTCACATATTCATCCATATGAGGTTCAGCAGCTTAATCGGCATCTGGTTCATGCCGGGATTATGGGGTATAATCCTGATATTATTATTAAATTTGGCCACCCGGTCAACTTTATCAGCAACATTCAATGGCAAGAATCCTGGTTATCGACGACGAGAAAAGCATCCGGAATACCCTGAAAGACATCCTGGAAGCGGAAGAACATGAAATTGTGGCGGCCGAGGATGGGATCAGCGGACTCGAAATGTTCCCCGAAGGTAACTTCGACGTGGTTCTCTGCGATATTAAAATGCAGGAAATGGACGGTATCGAGGTCCTCCAGAAGATCATGGAACAGCACCGGGATGTGCCGGTAATCATGATATCCGGACACGGCGACATTGAAATTGCCGTCGATGCCATCAAGAAGGGAGCTTTCGATTTCCTGGAAAAACCCCTCGACCTCAACCGGCTGCTCATCACCATCCGGAATGCCCTGGAGCGCTCCGACCTGATCACCGAAACACGGGTGCTGAAACGCAAGATCGCAAAGGCCGGGGATATGATCGGCGAATCCGAGGCGATCCGAAAGATCAAGGAGATGATCGACCGGGTGGCCCCGACCGACGCCAGGGTACTGATCACGGGGGCGAACGGCACGGGAAAGGAACTTGTGGCTCGATGGCTGCATGAAAAAAGCAGCCGGGCTTCCGCTCCTTTCATCGAAGTCAACTGTGCTGCCATCCCTTCGGAACTCATTGAGAGCGAGCTCTTCGGACATGAAAAGGGGGCATTCACATCGGCCCATAAGCAGCGGAAGGGGAAATTCGAACAGGCCATCGGCGGCACGCTATTTCTGGATGAGATCGGGGACATGAGCCTCTCCGCTCAGTCCAAGGTGCTGAGGGCCCTTCAGGAGAATAAAATCTCACGTGTCGGGAGCGACAAGGACATCGAGGTGGATGTGCGCATCATTGCCGCTACCAACAAGAACATCAAGGCAGAGATCGAAAAGAATACCTTTCGCGAAGACCTGTACCACCGTCTGAGCGTGATCATCATCCCCGTCCCGACCCTGAATGAACGGACCGAAGACATCCCGCTGCTGGCCGAATACTTCAACGAGCAAATCTGTACGGAACACGGACTTCCGAAAAAACGCATCACAGAAGACGCCATCCGGGAACTGCAGAAGAAAACCTGGACCGGAAACATCCGCGAGTTCCGAAATGTCCTGGAACGGCTGATCATCCTGTGCGATAAGGATATCAGCGGGAAAGATGTTGTGTCCTTTGCATAGGGTCAAGGGGTTTTATAACATGGATTTTAAGTATATCTTTGAGCAACTCACTTTCAAGGTATTTAGATGCACACTCTACTCTCGGTTATAATCCCGACTTATAACGAAAGCAGCACGATCCTCCATCTCCTTCAAAAAATCACGGCCCTGCGTTTCGAAGGCATCACACTGGAGGTAATCGTCGTAAACGATTGTTCGGGGGACGATACCTTGCAGCTCGTCGAAGATTTCATCCGCAAGCATCCGGGCGAGGATGTAAAGCTGTTCAACCATAAAAGAAACCAGGGCAAGGGAGCAGCCATCCATACCGGGATCGAACATGCCACGGGGGAATTTCTCATCCTACAGGACGCAGACCTGGAATACGACCCCGAAGAATACATGGCCCTTCTTAAACCGGTGCTTGCGGGAAAGGCCGACGTGGTCTACGGATCCCGGTTCATAGGATCCCATCCCCACCGGATCCTCTTCTTCTGGCACTCGCTCGGCAACAAATTGCTGACCTTCCTGTCCAACATGATGACCAACCTGAACCTCACCGATATGGAAACCTGCTACAAGCTTTTCCGAACGGATCTTATGAAAAAGCTGGACCTGCGTGAAAAAAGGTTTGGTTTCGAGCCCGAGGTAACGGCGAAGATCTCCCGGATACCCGGGATCCGCATCTACGAGGTGGGGATATCCTATTACGGCAGGACCTATGAGGAAGGCAAGAAGATAAACTGGCGGGACGGATTCAGGGCGGTATACTGCATCATCAAATACAATGTTTTTTCCAGGAGGGTGTTCAGAAGGCAATCATAGACCATGGATTTTAAACGGTACATGCCCTATTACCTGTTGCTGGCTTTCCTTATAGGATTTGTATTTTTCGTGTTCCAGTCCCAAGGCACCGCCGGAGGCGCAGACGATATCCAGCATTACCGTTACGCAAAGTATGCATTCGAGAATCCCGGTTTCTTTTTCGATACCAAGGCAAAGACTCTCTTTACGATGGTGTTTGCCCCGGTAGCTCAGCTGGGTTTTAACGCGGTAAGGGTATTCAACGTACTGCTCGGGCTGCTCGCAGCCCTGCTAACCTACCTGACGGCCAGGAAGCTGGGTTATGACCATCCCGTCCTTTCCCTGTTCCTGCTTGTATTCGCCCCGATATACACCGTAATGATGCTTACGGGCATGACCGAGATCCCCTTCAGCCTCCTGCTGATCCTGGGTATCTACCTTTATTTTAAAGACCGCAGCGTTTGGTCCGCCGTCGTGATCTCCCTGCTCCCGTTCGTGCGGACCGAAGGCATCGTCATTTTCCCGCTGTTCATCCTCGCCTACCTGATCAACCGGCAGTGGAAGGCCCTGCCTTTCCTCCTGACGGGATTCCTCCTGTTCAGTTTCGCAGGAAGTTTTTACCATGGGGAATTTTTCTGGGTAATCACGCGGAACGCATACACCGGGGCGGCGAGGGACATATACGGGAGCGGTGAACTGCTGCATTTTGTAAAGAATTTCAGAGCCATATTCGGAG
The DNA here is from genome assembly GCA_964575235.1 of uncultured Bacteroides sp. Classification (GTDB taxonomy): domain Bacteria; phylum Bacteroidota; class Bacteroidia; order Bacteroidales; family SM23-62; genus SM23-62. Next base: position 7,759 of record CAZNQG010000053.1, on the reverse strand, counting down.
TGCCCCTTTTTGTGCTTATCGTCATGGGACTCCTCTACCTTCCGGTTCAGTTTTTCAGGGAAAAGGGGAAACAGCGTAAGCGGTTCGCCGTCGAGGTCCTGGTCGGATTCCTGCCTTTCCTGGCCTATTTCTGTGCACATTCCTACGTATGGTGGAAAGGCAGGGGAAATTCAGTCGGGGAGCTGAGGGTCATTTCAGCGGTCATCCCCTCGGCCGTCCTGCTGGCACTTTTCACCTGGAACCGGTTCATGAAATGGATGCCTGCGCCGGGGAAGCTCAAGGATATTGCGGGCATTGTCCTGGCGGCCTGCCTGGTCTTCATTCCCTTTCGAGTTTACAGGATCCCGGTTCCACTGGGACCGACCCAGGAACTGATCCGGGAAGCATCTGACTGGGTCCAGGAGATGGGATACGCCCAGCGGAAAATCCATTTCTGGGATCCGTTCTGGTGGTTTTTCCTGGACATAAACCCCACCGACCAAACCCGTATAAGGGGAGGGGTGCCCGACCGGAACAATCCGGGCAACGGCGTTTCTCCGGGTTCCATCGTTCTCTGGGATGCGCATTTCGGTCCAAACGAGGGCAGGATGCCCCTGGAACGCTTCCGGGATAACCCCGATTTCACCGAGATCAAGTCCTTTTACCCACCCAGCCCCTTCCAGGTACTGGGCGGATACAACTACGAAATACATATTTTCGAACGCCTCAAGAACCGTGACCCATCGGAAGAACTGGCCGTCCTGGAAGGCATACGGAGAAAGGAGGATTCCCTCTACCGGTCCAGGCTGCTGCAATACAACGACTATGAGCCGGCCATCCAGGGGGCGGACAGCTCGCTTTACAGCACAAGGCACCACAGGTCAGGTTCCTTTTCCTACAGGCTTGGACCGGAGCAGGAATTTCTCCCGATCCTGGAAACGACGTCGGATGATCTGCAGGCATCCGGACCGGCTCGAATCAGCGTAAGCATTTCCCATTATTTCATTTCCTCCGACGGGGACAAGCCCCTGCTCCTGGTTCTGAGCAGGCAGAAGAAAAACAGCATGCTGTTTTACATGGCCTGGGAGATCCGGCCGGCGCAAACGGAGACCTGGGGAGAGACCGTCATCGAGCACGATCTCCCGCAGGGAAAGTCCGGATCGGATGTCCTGAAGGTCTACCTCTGGAACAGGGGAGGGAACGAAGCATATATCGATGACTGCATCATCGCCCTGAAAGAACCGGTGGAAATGCAATAAGGCGCGCAGGGGTCGCGTGCTTTCAGGATTTACCTTTTTCTCTCCAGGGGATCGAACAGGATGATCTCCATGTTGCGAACAAGGACATGATCCTCCCCCCGGTACCACAGGTATACATTCAGCCTGTCCTTCTTTGACCTTATTTCCGGAGAAAGGTAATCCATGCTGATCGGGTTCCAGGCATCGTACCGGATGTCCCCCGGCTGAAGACCTGTGGTATTGTATTTATACAGCTTTCCCCTGTGATCGAACGCCATGACCATCAGCGGGGTTTCTCCCCTGTGCCCCGAAGGAACGAACACCTCGGCGGAGGCCCTTATATAAACGTGTCCTTTGCGTGTCATCTCCCGGAATGGTTTTTTGAAGGCGGGCGTGAACCGCACCGTGCTGTCCATCCGGAAATACATCAGGGTATCGGCATCTCCACGGCCGTTATCGGCCAGGGCGTTGAAATAGAGCCTGGCTCTGCGGTAATCCCGCTCATCGGGAACATGCTCAACCGGCCACTCCTCCCTGGAAACCAGCAATAATTTCCGGTCGCTTTCGGAGACCCCGGTCCTGCCAAAAGCCCTGAAGTAGTATTTTCGGGTCATCCGGGAGGGATGTATGATCCCTTCGGAGAACTGCCAGGTCTGGAACAGGTTCAGGCCGGTCAGAGCAAATGCCAGCAACAGCACCGGGACTTTCCATTTCTTCCTGTCCTCCTGCAATCCCAGGAAAAGATACCCCAGGGGCAAAGAGAGCAGGACATAGGATGGAATGAGTGCCCTCTGACCGTAGGAATCTGCATACCACCAGGTCGACCAGCACGATACCAGGTAAAGGTTCATCAGGAAATAAAACAGGATGGGATAAAACAGAGGCCTGTTTTTCCGGTAAAGCGAGCGGAATCCCAGCAGGGCCAGAATCATTACCGGCGTATACACGAGCCATCCCTTGCGGAAACTGAACAGGACCCTGAACAGGTTCGGCCTCAGGAGATCGAGTCCCTCTCCCCCCCTGTTGCCGTAGCTGTAATAGAGGAAATGCCCGCTCGAGGCCTTCCAGTAAGCAAACTGCAATGAACCGATGGCCACCAGCACCAGGAAGAACATCAGTAGTTGTTTCCGATTTTCCGAAAGCAGCCTGAGTTTTGCCGAAAGCGATTCCCGGTCCTGCACGCCCCAGAGGAAGGGCAGGATCAGGCAGACCATCTCCGTCGGCCGGCTGAGGATGTTCAGACCGCAGAAAAGCGCCAGCAGCAGGGCGTGTTTGGTGCTGCGGGTTTCGTGCCAGCGGATGGTGAACCAGACGATCAAAGCATAAAAGGCAAAGACATAGTTCTGTGGATTGGCATTCTGCCCGACATAATAAACCGAAAACAGGTAATTCGTTCCGAGGACCACGACGACCATGACCAGGGCAGTGGTCCGGTCTGCAAAGAACCGGAGCAGTATCTTCCTCAGCAGGACCAGGGAGATCACGGTATAGATCAGACCCCCTGCCCAAATTGCCTTCTGGTAGGGAAGGCTGAATCCGTCTGTGGGAAAATGGGAAAGGAGGGCGGTAATGTGGCCGATGAAAAAGAACGGCAGGTACATGAGCGCCATTCCCATTGAATATTTGAGAACCCATCCCCCGTCCGCCGATGGAAATGCCTGGTAAAGGGTCGACGATACCTGGTATTTCTCATACAGGGCATAAACCACGTCCGTGTTTTCCAGCCGAAGGTCGTGGTAGATGAAGGTCAGGGGCAAGTAGAGGTAATAGCCGAACACATCCCAGGCCAGTACGATCCTGGGTGGATAAAGGAAATTCAGAATGAGGATGATGAGGATCAACAGGAATGTCGTCCCCGTTGAAACGGGATTTTTCACGGTCTATCCTCCAGATTCGTATGCAGTTCCAAATGTAAGCATATAGGAATAAATATACTATTTTTACAGGGACTTGATAATGCATCGTCCCACCAATCGTATGGAACATCCTGCAACTACCGTCGTCATCCCCGTATTCAACGAAGAAGATGCCGTCCGCATTTCGCTGGACCGGATCCGGGACCTGAAGCTGCACGAGGCCTATGAGATCCTGTACGTGGATGACGGCTCGGATGACGGTACGGCCGACATCATCCGGGAGTACCCCGTGCGGATGATCCGCCATACGTCAAACATGGGGTACGGTGCGGCATTGAAAACGGGCATTCGCCATGCCCTCGGGAGCAAGATCATACTGATGGACGGCGACGGCCAGCACGACCCGAAGTACATCGGGGAAATCGACAGGCTGCTGGATGAATACGATATGGTCATCGGTGAGCGTTCCGGGGCAAGCTTCCAGGTCCGCAGCCGCAAGGCGGGGAAAAAAATCATCCGAAGGGTCGGGGAATACCTGGTGGAACAGAAGCTGCCCGACTACAATTCCGGCTACCGGGGGTTTTACGCGGACCAGATCCGGTCGATGCTGCACATCATGCCGAACGGTTTCTCCTTTTCAACCACCTCCACACTTGCTTACATCAAGGAGGGGTACAACATCTCGTCCCTTCCCATAGATGTAAGCCGGAGGGAGGGCAGGCGAAGCAGCCTGCGCCCGGTGAAGGACGGCACCCGGACACTCATGCTCCTGTTCAGAATCATCATGCTGTTCAACCCGCTGAAGGTATTTCTGCCTGCCAGTATCGGGATTTTCCTTGCCGGTTTCGGCTTCGGGATATACGGGTATCTGGCCTTCGAGCGGTACTCAAACGGAGCCCTGATCCTGACCGTACTGGGCATGTTCCTGTTCTTCATCGGGCTGCTGGCAGACCAGATATCCATCATGAACCGCAAGAAAAATTAGTCCCCCATGACCGGAAACCCATGGAGCGACAGGGATGTAGAGGCGCACTGGGACCGTGTCGCCGACGTATACGTGCATGAGAACGAACGGGTGGACCGGGCCCACAACCAGCGCTTCCTGGAAACCGTACAGCACCTGGATCTTTTGGCCGGCCATAGGGTCCTCAATGTATCCAGCCGCGACGGCGGTATGCAGGACTTCATCCGGGAGAATTGCCCGGATGCCGAAGTGATCCATGCTGAGATCAGCGGGGAGCTCATCCGCGTAGCATCGGAACGCAGACCCGGGCTCAAGCAGATCAAACTGGATACCTACTCCAGACTCCCTTTTGAGGACGGGCGGTTCGACCGGATTGTAAGCCTGGAAACCCTGGAACACGTGTCAGAACCGGATGCATTCCTGCGCGAGCTCCACCGGGTGGGAAAACCGGGCGCCCGGTTGGTCCTAAGCTGCCCGGCAGCCAGCAGTGAAATGCCTTACCGCTTATATACCCGGCTTTTCGGGGGGCACGGGGAGGGCCCTCACCGCTTCCCTCCCTCCCGTGAAGTTAAGGAAAAACTCCGGCAGGCGGGCTGGAACCTTATCCTGCACAAAGGCACGGTGCTCGTGCCCGTCGGACCCCGATGGCTCCAGCGAACCGGGGAATGGATCATACGGAATGCCCAGAAGACCTTCGTACGTGAACTGGGGATCCGGCAATTCTTTGTCTGTGAAAAATAGCAGGGAACTCAGACGCATCATGCGTTCCGAGCTATGCAACCGCTGCGGGACCTGTGTGGCCCTTTCGGAAGGAAAGATCGCCTTTGAAGGGCGGGAAGGGAAATACCGGCCGGCCGTACTGGAGGAATTATCGGAGGAAGAGGCGGATCGTATCCTCCGGGCCTGCGCGGGAAAGATCTTTCCCTTCCCTGAATACCGGGAACGAATTTTCCCGGATGCACCCTGTTTTCATCCGTACATCGGTCCCTATGAGATCCTTATAACCGGATATTCCACAGACCCGGAGATAAGGAGGAATGCAGGCAGCGGGGGCATCCTTTCGTCCGTCCTGATCTACCTGCTTGAACAAAACCGGATCGACGGCGCCATCGTAACCACCATGTCGGAAGACCAGCCCTGGCTTACCAAGCCCGTCATCGCCAGAACGCGCGGGGAGATCCTGGACGCCGCCCAGAGTAAGTACATCATCACCTCGGTCAACGAGATCCTGGCCGAAAGCCGGGATTTCAAAGGCAGACTGGCATATGTGGGCCTACCGGGACAGGTGCAGAGTATACGGAAACTGCAGAAAATGCAGGACCCGGCCGTCGCGAACATACGTTATGTATTTGGTCCGTTCTACGGGAATACGCTGTATTTCTCATCCGTAAAAAGCTTTCTCAGAAGCCATGGGGAAAGGGATTACCGGCAGATCCGTAAACTTTGGTTCCGTTACGGGGAATGGCCCGGGAATATGCGAGTCGAAATGCAGAACGGGAGAATCCTGCAATTAAAAAAATTCCATGCGAATTACCTTATCCCTTTTCACATCCTGAAGAACAGCCTCCTGTGCACGGACCTGAGCAATGAATTCAGCGACCTTTCGGGCGGGGATGCATGGGCGCCGGAATACGAGGAAAGGGGAATGGGGTACAGCATGGTGATTGCCCGCAGCAGGGAGGCCCGTGAAATCCTGGAACACATGGAAAAGGAGGGGCGACTCGTACTCTCTCCCTGCACCGAGCAGCAGGCCGTAAGCATGCATTCACACGGCTACGATTTTAAAAAACGGGGCAGTTTCATACGGATCGGGCTGCGCAGGATGTTCTGCAGGCAGGTGCCCGATTACGGTTATAAATTGTCCGGGTTCCCCCTCTCCCGTTACCTGATGGAAGGGGTCATAAGCAGCCTATTCCTCGTGATGGGCACATGGCCTGCCCGAAAGGCGGCCGAAATCCTGCGGCCGGCCTTTATCGGCAGGATCTTTGAGAAAACGAGAACGGCCTGGAAAAGGTCCACCCGTTCCATCAAACAGAAAAAGCTCGGATGAAAAGGAAAACCCTGAGGAATATCGCACTGGCTCTCCTGCACAGCCTGGGATTTATCCTTCTATTCTTCGCCATCCGGAAACTGGATTTCGGCCTCCTGAAACAATACCTGTTCCTGTTCAGACCATGGAAAGTGGTCCTGGCAATGGCCATCCTTCTGCTGGTTTACCTCATCAAGACATGGCGCTGGCTGAGGATCAGCCGTTCTTTCGGGGTGGAAGGAGGCTATGCGGAACTGCTTGGATTTTTCCTGTTTTCCGGGCTGCTCAGCACGATCACTCCGGGCCGTCTGGGGGATTTTTCCAGGATTTATTTTATCAGGAAAAGGTATGGTACCGGGATTGCGGTAGCCACGTCCTCGGTACTTCTGGACCGGATCTGGGATGTACTGGTGCTCAGCCTGGCCGGAGCTGCTTCCATAGCCCTGATCACCAGCCGGTTCCATATTGAATGGGAGTCCCTCGCCACCATCGTCCTGGTCTTTCTGCTGGCCCTGCTGTTCATCCTTTTTCCCGGAATTCTGTTCAGGCCGGTAATGGCCCTGGCCGGCAAACGACCGGTCCGCAACGATCTTGAGAACATATACCATACATGGAAAAAGAATCGGGTCGATTTTCTCATTCCGGGTCTTGGATCCAGCCTGCTTGCCTTCGGCCTGCTTGCCTTTCTGCCGGTTCTGTTTTCAGCGGATCTGGATGCACCTGCGGGCTATGGTACCAGCATAGCGGCCGTATCCATTTCGAACATTCTATCTTTCCTGCCGGTAACGGTGGCGGGTTTCGGTACACGGGAATTCGTCTTCATCCGCGTCTGGTCGCTTTCTTCCTATGCCCCCGAAATTGCCATTGCCGTATCCACGGTCTATTTCGTGATCACCTACCTGGGCTCCATGGTGCTTGGGGGCATCGCCTACCTGTCCGGGCTGAAGGAATATTATTCCATTCGGGAGATCCGGGAACGCCGCTAGGAGAAAGCAGCACCCCGCATTATCTTTTTCTGGATTCGTACATCCGGTCAACGACCATACGGAGCGCTTCTTCGTGCTTCGTATCCGTTCGGCGGCAATATCTTCTTATGTCCCGTACCAGGCCGCGGTCTCTTCTCAACTCATCGATCAGGAGCCCCTTGCCCTCTTCCTCCGACAAATGGTTCAGGCGCGGGTCTCCCCCAATGATCGGATTGTAAACGTAGATGCCCAGCCGGGCCAGTTTATAATCCGGTTCCGTCAGGTTCTGCCAGTACCCGTAACGATCCTTCGTCCTCAGGAAAATGGTCCAGTAGGATTTTTTGGTCATCCCGACCCAGTGGATCAGCACCGCATGGTACTGCATGGTCTGGAATACGTTGAGAAAAACCAGAAAACCCAAAACCGCTGCAAGGCCGATCCGCATGCTCAGCTGCCGTTTTCCTGCGGCTGCAAGCAGTGCGGCAAGCGGTATGGCCAGCAGGCCGTAAAAGTCCACCATGGCCCGCATGCCGAAACACCCGCCGTACCACCAGGACCACCATGAACTGAGCACGTATACGGCCACCAGGATACAGGCCAGCAATGGGAAAAAGAGTTCCCGCTTCGTCCGGTACAGGGGGATGAATCCCAGAACCACCAGGAACATCAGGGGCGTGTAGACAAACCATCCCTTCCGGTATGAAATAAGGAAATCCAGTATATGGGGG
>CAZNQG010000052.1:0-23783 GCA_964575235.1 uncultured Bacteroides sp. | reverse complement strand
CTTGATTACCTCTGGAACGGGGATACGTTGTCGGGGAACTGGTGTACCAGGGTAACAAACTGGGCGGGGGGGAGCGGGCCGGCCGGGATCGTAGACGGGTACGACCTCGACGGGGGAGTCCGGGGCCAGTACCATAATTCTTCCTTTGTAGGGGGATTCACCATCGGGGCCATGTGCAACAGCCAGTCCCACGCCGATGGGTTTGCCACCGAACTTGCCTCCATTAACGATTCCCATTACTTCAACCTTTCGGTCCGCTGCCTGTATCTCCTGGTAGCGACCGGTAACTTCTGGCAGCCGGAAACGGAATTCAATGAAGCCGATTCCATTATCATATACACAGCCACCGGAAGCGACAGCATCGCCGTGAACGGGGGAACGCTCCAGATGGAAGCGACCGTCCTTCCCGACAGTGCATTTACCAGGACCGTATCCTGGAGCGTCATCAACGGTACCGGAGTGGCCACCATCGACGAGGACGGACTTCTGAAAGCCGTTGCAGACGGGACGGTAACGGTTCGGGCAACGGCCGAGGATGGCTCCGGGGTGAGCGGGAGCCTTACCGTATACATATACAACCAGGATACCGGGGCGGATGCTCCCCTGCTTTCCGGGACCCTCCCCTATCCGAATCCCCCGGAGGACTTGCTTTATATCGATCACGCATCCGCGGTTACAACGTTTGAGGTTTTCGGCACCGACGGGCGCCGGCTGATGGTCCGGGAGAACCCGGAGAATGAGAAACTGGTCATCCACACCTCGGGGCTTGACCCCGGAATTTATTTTCTGAAAATGAATATCGACGACGGTTCCTTCCGGATCAGCGAATTCGTCAAGCAATGAAATTCGTACCATCGGCCTGCAATCCTAAAACCAACATCAAATGATCACACGTAATTACCACAAAATACTGGTTTTAACCCTTATTATTATTACGGGAACATTTAATTCCTGCCGGGAAAAAGAGAAATATCCTTTCCAGGACCCAAACCTTGACACCCGAACACGCGTAGACGACCTGGTCGGGCGCCTGACCCTGGAAGAAAAGGTCGGTCAGATGATGAACGCCGCCCCTGCCATCGAGAGGCTGGGCATCCCGGAGTACAACTGGTGGAACGAATGCCTGCACGGGGTGGCGCGCGCGGGACTCGCCACGGTCTTCCCGCAGGCCATCGGGCTGGCGGCAACCTGGGACGAAGACCTGATGCTACGCATGTCGACGGCCATATCGGACGAGGCGCGCGCCAAGCATCACGAGTTTATACGGAACGACAAACGTCTGATTTACCAGGGACTCACATTCTGGTCCCCGAACATCAACATTTTCCGCGACCCGCGCTGGGGACGGGGACAGGAAACCTACGGTGAGGACCCCTACCTGAGCGGACGGATGGCCGTGCAGTTTATCCGGGGATTGCAGGGGGACGATCCCAAGTATTTCAAAACCATTGCGACCGTTAAGCACTATGCCGTGCACAGCGGTCCCGAACCCGCACGCCATTCCTTCGATGCTGTAACCAGCGAACGGGATCTGCGCGAAACCTACCTCCCCCAGTTCGAAATGGGCATCAGGGAAGGAAAGGCTTATTCGGTGATGTGCGCTTACAACCGTTACATGGGAGAGGCGTGCTGCGCCAGCAACTTCCTTCTGAATGAAATACTGCGCGAAGAATGGGGCTTCGAGGGATACGTCGTTTCGGATTGCGGGGCCATCCGGGACATCTATCGGGACCATCGCATTGTGAAGACCCCGGCGGAAGCCGCAGCCCTGGCTGTGCGGTCCGGCACCGACCTGGAATGCGCCACCGTGTACACCCACCTTCTGGAGGCGGTCGAGAAGGGCTTCATCACGGAGCCGGAAATCAACGTCGCGGTTAGCCGCCTGTTCACTGCACGCTTCAGGCTGGGCATGTTCGATCCGCCGGTTATGGTCGCATACCAGAATATCCCGTATGAAGTAGTCGATTGCCGGGCGCACCGCGAACTTGCACTCGAATCGGCCCGGAAATCCATGGTCCTGCTGAAAAACGAGAACGGCATGCTTCCCCTTCCAAAGGATATCGGGACCCTGGCCGTTATCGGACCGAATTCGGACCAGTGGATGGTATTGCTGGGCAATTACAACGGGGTTCCTGCCGACCCGGTCACCCCCCTCAGGGGCATACGCGAAAAACTCGGACCGGGAACAGAAGTCCTTTATGCCCAGGGATCGGATCTGGCCGAAGGAATCCCCATTTTCGAGACGGTTCCCGCGGGAGTTCTGCAAGGGGGACTGAAAACCGAGTATTTCACGAACCGGGAACTGAGCGGGGAGGCGGCCTTCGGCTCCGTTGACAGCATCCTCGATGCAAACTGGCAAGATAAAGCCCCCAGGAAGGACATGGACGGAGATGACTTCTCGGTCCGGTGGACCGGTGAAATCGTACCGGAAAACACGGGCCTCTACCTGCTGGGTATAATTACGACCTGCAAGGTCAGCCTCTACCTCGAGGACAGCCTCCTGGTCCATACGGCCTATCACTTCCGGGACGAGTTCGGTGACCCCCGGCTCCGGAAATCCAGACCGTTCGAACTCGAGGCCGGAAAAGCTTACCGGATCCGGGTGGAGGCCGGAGAATCCTACGGGGATGCACAGGTCCAGCTCGTCTGGTCCGCTCCCAGGCCAAGCGCGGGACAGAAACTCCTGGAGGAAGCGCTTGATGTGGCGGCCAGGGCAGATGCCGTGATACTCTGCATGGGTCTGTCCGCCAGGATCGAAGGGGAACAAATGGACATCCACATCGAAGGTTTCGAGGGGGGGGACCGGTCCCGGCTCGACCTGCCGGACGTGCAACAGGAACTGATCCGGGCCATCCATGCACTCGGTAAACCGGTGGTACTGGTAATCCTGAACGGAAGCGCCCTGGCGGTCAACTGGGAAGACGAACACATCCCGGCCATCCTGGAGGCATGGTATCCCGGCCAGGCTGCCGGCACCGCAATAGCGGACGTGATTTTCGGGGATTACAATCCAGGCGGCCGACTGCCGGTGACCTTCTACAAATCCGTGAAGGACCTGCCTCCCTTTGAGGATTACAATATGGAGGGGCGGACATACAAGTATTTCCGCGGCGAACCCCTTTACCCCTTTGGCTGGGGACTCAGCTATACAAGCTTTGCTTACGGGGGACTGGAAGCAGCGGGAGAGTATGCCGCGGGAGATACGGTGACGGTTTCGGTTACGGTCGAAAATACAGGCAGCACGGCAGGTGATGAGGTGGTCCAGGCCTACCTGCGGAACCTGGATACCGGCCTGTCCGTCCCCATTCATTCACTGGTCGGGTTTAAACGGATCCACCTCGCGCCGCGCGAGAAACAGAAGGTCGAGTTCATCATCCCGCCCGACGGATTCTGCGTCTATGACGAACAGGGCCAAAAGCAGATTTCTCCGGGCGATTACGAGCTGTTCGTGGGAGGCGGACAGCCGGGTAAGGGAAACACACCGGACTGTACGGAGGCGACCAGTACCCGGATCCGCCTGCACTGACCTCATCCGGGATCGGTCCCATCCATTCAGTACTGCCGGTGAATGCAGCGGTGGTCCTGCGGTCACCGGGAGGCCGGGATATCAGCGGACCATCAGCTTTTCAACGATGACGGAAGAACCTTTCCGGAACTGCACCAGGTACATACCGGCCGGGACATCGAGCTGTATGCTCAAACGGGACTCACCCTCCAGAAGAATTTCCCGGATCAGCCTGCCGTTCATGTCCAGGAGCCTGGCCTGGGTCATGCCCTCCTCCGGCTGTATGGTTAGCATGCCACCGGCAACAGGGTTCGGGTACATCCGGACGCCCCCGGGAAATTCCGGCAGGATCTCTTCAATGGCCGTCCAAAAGCACGTTATCTCGGTCGTCGTCACATAGGTTCTCAGCCAGGTTAGGGCAGGTCTTTCCGACCCGTCCGACCGGACGAGATATGCGTCTGCCTTCCAGATGTGTCCCTGATTGTACCCCCACAGGGTAACTCCAGCAACAGAAGGGTGTTTCCAGAAAATCGGGAATTGTTTGTAATAGGTCTGGTATTGCTGCTGGTCATCGGAAATGTTTACATCGTATTCGGTGATGTATATGGGCAGCCCGGTTTCGGCCAGGCGGTCCAGGTTGGCCCTCAGGATTGCGGTATCCGCACTTTCCAGCCCGTGAGCCTGGACGCCGATCCCGTCGATCAGGTTGCTGTCGAGAAGGATCTCTATGATCTGTAGGTACTGGGTGGTTGCCGAGGTACTGCCTATGATGCCGTAATCGTTGATGTGCAACTGGGCAGAGGGGCAGTACTGCCTTGCCTTCTTGAACGACCATACGACCCAGTCCCATCCCGTCTTTCCTGAACCGCCCAGGGCAGTGCTGTATACGGGCGGGGCGTGCAGGGGTTCGTTCACCACATCGATGAAGTTGGTTTCCGGGTAGCGTTCCCCGAACAGGCGGATCCATTCCTCCACTTCCTCCCTCTGGGTTGCCTGTGGATCTCCGTCGATCCAGTTGGGCTGCTGGTTGCCCCATACCAGGGTGTGCATCCTGAACAGAAAACCGTTGTTTTTCGCATGGTTGTATGCCTGGTCAAGGTAGGTCCACTGCATGTTGTCCCGGCTGCCCTCGACGCTTCCCCATTTACCGGCATTCTCCGGGGTGACCTGGTTCCAGTAAAGGTTGAAATTTGAGGGGATGCTTGCCCAGCTGGGGGTAATGTTCCCAAGGAACTTGCACTTTCCGTCGGCAATCTGCGCCATGGCTTCCATCCCGCCAACCATCAGGAGGAGAACGAATACGATCCTGGAAATCATAGGCTTCATTGTATTCACAAATTTCATTGCTGCGAGTTTAAGATGATCTTAAGCCGGTAAAAATAACAAAACTTTGCAACCGATTGCATTCCCTGTACTATAATAAGTATAAGGATGCTTGTTCAGGATTGGCAACGGAATGCTCAGGCTTCCCGCAAGACCCGGATTGACTTTACCGCATTCAGGAAGGCGTAAATTTTCTCGGTTGAGACCGAGGGCGGCATCCCCCCGCCGCAGGATACAATGACCCTGGAAGGATCCTTCAGTTCACCGATCAATTTGCTGACGGCTTCTGAAACCTCCTCCGGGCTTCCTTTGGCCAGGACATCCCTGGGGGGAATATTTCCCAGCATGGTAATCCGGTTGCCGGTTATGGCCTTCAATTCATTCATGTCATACCCGATTCCCATGTTGAACAGATTCACCCCCATTTCGGGATAGTATTTCAGGGAAGCACTGCAATCGGCATCGTTGTGCAACAACTTGATCTTGTTCTCCTCGGCAAAGATTTTCTGAAAATAGGGCAGTCCGAACTGCCTGAATTCCTCCTCCCCGACAAACCCGATGATGTCATCCAGCACCATCATGCCTTCGATGGTCGGAATGCTCGCTTGCTGCAACTTGTGCCATTCCACCAGGTAATCCGTTATCATCTCCATCAGGGCGTGGCTTTCTTCCGGATTGGTCATCAGTGCAAGCATGAATTCCGTTGTACCCATCAGGAAGGAAGCGATGTTCATGGGACCCCGGGAAACGGAAAAGCGTATTTTGTGGCCTGCATCCTCGATCCTGGAGCGGTTGAGAAGGAGTCGGTTCAGGATCAGGGGCGCAAGGCCGTCCGTTTCCACTCTGGGTTTCTTGAGGCGGGTTATTTCATCGACGGAATGTATGCATTTATGCGCATGCGGAAATTCATTTTTCGGGAAGGACGAGACGGCTCCGAATGCGGAAGGTTCGCTGCACATACCGAATTCTGACCAGAAACCGGGGATAAACATGATCTCGGGAAAAGTATCCAGGGCTTTGAAATTGGCCTTGAGCCATAATTCATCGTTTGTAAAATAATCCAGAATATCCATTCCGTACCAGTTCGGCAGCCAGGGGGAGTCAATGATAAAGCCAACAGGCAGGGGACTCAGGACCTTCCCATGAACGATATCCTGTAAATCACTCCATTGTTTATCGGTCATTAGCGGGGGCTTAGATGTATTCTTAAAGCTAACAAATTTTATACAGAATCCCAAGGTTTGCAGGCCTTTTATGCCTTATTTTCCAGGGAGGAACAAACCTCAGAATGCCGCGGCAAGCTCGGTGAGTTTATCCCCGCTTAAGCGGTTAATGATCCACTTCTTCATGGGTCGGGCTCCGAGGGATTTATAAAAATCAATGGAAGGTTTGTTCCAGTCCAGCACAACCCATTCCATCCTTCCGCAATCCCTCTCCAATGCAATCCTGGCAAGAAATTGCAGCATAACCTTCCCGAAGCCCCTGCCCCGCATTCCGGGGATGATGAAAATGTCTTCGAGGTACAGGCCGGGTTTGCCGGCGAAGGTGGAAAAATTGTGAAAAAACAAAGCGAAGCCAACCGGATCCGACCGGTATTCACCGATCAGAACCTCCGCGAAGGGTTGTGGACCGGACAGCGCCCTGCGGATCATTTCCTCGGTGGCCTCGACTTCATCCGAAAGCCGTTCGTATTCGGCCAGCTGACGGATAAACCAGAGAACCAGGGCTGCATCGGCCACCGTTGCCTCACGAATGCTGAAACCTTCAATCCGCGTTGGATGGATCATAAGTAGTATTTTTAAACAGTCGAATATTGAAATATAGGTTTTTTTTGTAAATTTTGAGGAAGGAATGGAACGGGATCTATTTCATCAGGACAATCGGAAAGAATACAGGAAAGCCATTATCGTCGGTGCCTCCTCCGGTATGGGAAAGGAACTGTGCAGGATTCTGGTATCGAAGGATTACCGGGTCGGGATCGTCGGGCGGCGCGAGAACCTCCTGAAGGAACTTCAGTCGGAATCACCGGAACGGATCGTTTACCGGGCCTTTGACGTCCGGGACATGTCAAAGACCAGCAAGAGACTGCGGGAACTCATCCGGGAACTGGAAGGGCTGGATCTCCTGGTGCTCAGTTCCGGCACCGGTTTTATAAACGAGGACCTGGACTCAGAGCCCGAATTCCAGACCATATATACAAACGTAACGGCTTTCACGGACATCGTTACCTTTACGTACCGCTACTTCCAAAAGCACCAGCCGGGACACATCGTGGCAATCAGCTCGATCGCCGCACTCCGTGGAAATCCTTCTGCGCCGGCCTACTTCGCTTCCAAAGCATACCAGTCGAATTACCTGGAATCGCTCCGTCTGAAGGCAAGGAAATCCCGCGAAAGCATCACCGTAACGGATATACGCCCGGGCTTCGTTGCCACCGATATGGCCAGGGGGGACAGGATGTTCTGGGTTGCGAGTCCCCAGAAAGCCGCTTCCCTCATCTACCGGGCCATACGCAGGAAGAAACGGGTGGCATACATCTCCAGGCGCTGGAGGCTCTTCGCCCTTCTGCTGAAGGCGGCCCCCAGGAGCCTGTTTGAAAAGCTCTGACCCTCCATTTTATATCCGCCTCATAGCTAAAATCAACTGACATGAAATCCATAAAGACCACCTGTGTCCACGCCGGAACCATCCCCGATGAAAAGAACGGAGGGATCAACTCCCCCATCTACACGTCGACCTCTTACGCATACCTTGACCTCGAGGAGGCCGTATACCCAAGGTACTATAACATTCCCAATGCGGAAGCCCTGGGTGAAAAAATTGCCGCCCTGGAAAAAACGGAAAAGGGTATGGTATTCGGATCCGGCATGGCCGCCATCACCTCCACCCTTTTTGCCTTCCTGGAGAAAGGGGACCACGCCGTCTTCCAGGCAGGTCTGTACGGGGGTACCTTTCATTTTGTCAGCGCTGAACTGAAACGCTTCGGTATCGAATACGATATTGCAACAGACACCGACGTTGAAAGCTTCCGGAAACTCATACGCGGGAATACCCGGCTGATCTACATAGAGACCCCTTCCAATCCCCTGCTCAGGGTCACGGACATCCGGGCCACGGCAGAACTCGCAACGCAGCACGGGCTGGTCAGCGTCATCGACAATACATTCGCCAGTCCCGTGAACCAGGTTCCCCACCCCATGGGCATCGACGTAGTCGTACACAGTGCAACGAAGTACCTCGGCGGGCACAGCGACTTGTGCGCAGGTGCCCTCGCATGCAACCGGGAATACTTCCTCAGGATCCGGTCCATGGCACGCAGCCTGGGGGGCAGCCTGAACGCACAGGATGCATACCTGCTCGAAAGAAGCATCAAAACCCTTGCCCTGCGGGTGGAACAACAAAACCGGAACGCTTCCGTCCTGGCCGAAAAATTATCCGTCCACCCGAAGATCAGCTGCGTGTACTATCCCGGCCTGCCGGATCACCCCGGGCACCGGACCGCCAGGGAACAGATGCTCGGTTTCGGCGGTATGCTTTCCTTCGAGCTTTCCGGTACCGATCCGGTCGGGTTCCAGCGCAGGCTGAAGCTGGTGCGTCCATCCGTAAGCCTGGGCGGACTCGATACCATCATCTGCTCTCCCTCGATGACCTCTCACCGGCACCTGAGCCCGGAGGACAGGAAGCGGGAGGGAATCAGCGAGGGATTGCTGCGGCTGAGCGTTGGAATAGAGGATCCGGAGGATATATGGGAAGACCTGGAACAGGCGCTGGGATAACCGAAGCCTCCGGGCTCCAGGCACCTTCCCGCACTGCACCCTGTAACATATTCAAATATAGACCGGAACATGAAAAAATCAGTATGGCAGGAATTTTTCGACAGCCACGCACCGAAATACATGCAGAACGCTTTTACGGGAAATTCGGAATTCGAGGTAGCTTTCATGGTTCGTGAACTGGGAATGAAACCGGGAGACCGTGTGCTGGACGTCGGTTGCGGAACGAGCCGGCACTCCATCCCCCTTGCGAAGCTCGGCATGGACGTCTGTGGCCTGGATCTTTCCGCCGGCATGCTGGCCCGGGCAAAAGACTACGCTGAAAACGAAAATGTAAAACTGGAACTCGTACAGGCCGATGCAACCCGTTTCCATTTACCGGAACCCTTCGACCATGTCATATGCATCTGTGAAGGTGCCGTTGGGCTTCTCGGTCCCGATGAGGATGCCGCGGAAAGGGATCTCCTCATAATGAAGAACATCGGCAAAAGCCTGAAACCCGGCGGGATGCTCCTGATGACCGTGCTGAACGGATTGAAAAAGATCCGCGAGCACAGTCCGGAGGATGTCGAAAACGGACTTTTCGATCCGGTTCACCTGGTGAGCATGGAAACCATTTACGTGGATGCCAGGCGGGAACCGATACGTGTAAGGGAAAAAGGATTCGCTCCCGGAGAGCTTTTTCAGCTTTTAAAGCAGTCAGACCTGGAACTTCTGCACCTCTGGGGTGGGACAGCCGGGGCATGGGAAAAGAAGGAGCTCAAAATGGACGAGTATGAAATTATGGTAATCGCCCGAAAAACAGTACCGTAAATCTTTCGTATATTGCAGATAAACCTCTGGCCATGCCCATCGTTATCGAAGAATCGAACCTGGAAAAGTTCATCGTGGTAGGCGACCGGGTACTGATCAAACCGAAGTCACCACAGGAAAAGACCAAGACGGGGCTTTACCTCCCCCCCGGGGTCCAGGAAAAGGAAAAGATCCACCAGGGGTATGTGCTTAAAGTAGGTCCCGGTTATCCCATTCCCGCCATAACGGAAGCGGATGAGCCCTGGAAGGACCGGAGCGACGAGGTCAAGTACGTACCCCTGCAGCCCAAAGCCGGGGACCTTGCGGTATACCTGCAAAGCAATGCCTTTGAAATTGAATTCCGGAAGGAACGATACGTGATCGTACCACACTCCGCCATCCTGTTGCTGATACGGGACGAAAGCCTTTTCGAATAGATGCTGTATTCTGGTGCCCGGCTTACGAGCCGGTATAAATTCCTACGGCAGGCGTTCCAGGAGCAGTTCCAGCTGGCTCGTTTCATTCCCGCTGCCGTTCAGGATTCCGGCCATATACCTGCCCTTAAGAGCTACCTGGATATCGCCGTTGTACCGGTCCCTGACGGTAAACGAATCGGTCGTTTCCGGATCGATCTCCTGTCCGGTGAATTCCAGATATTTCTTCGCCATTTCCAGGATTTCATCCCGGTCCCTGCCCCGGATCACAAACAGCTTGTAGCCGCCTTCGTATTCGGCTGTAAATGCGGAATGCAGAAAATCCAGGCCGATGAAGTTCTCCCTTATATAACGGTTCCGGTTCTCCAGCTTACCCTCATCCGGAAAGGCCGATAACAGGTCCGGCCAGGCAGCGTTCTGCCCGAGATGGTCCGAAATGGACCGCCCGATTTCCTGCAGGGCGTTTTCCAGACCGGCACCGGAACCGGTGGAATAGAGTTTCACATAATACTGCCCGGTAAAAAAATTCAGGATGCCCTCATCCTGGTATCCCTGTGTGCCGATTTCCAGGAAGCGGTACTCCGGGCTCCTTTCCGAGGAATAAATACCGAAAGCATTATCGGTTGAACCGTGCCGGTAGACCTCCGCATGCACCAGTATACCGTCCTTCCTGCTGTAGTCTGCCAGGTGAAGGTCCACAAAGCCGTAGCTGAGGTAGGATTCTGCGGCACCGTCAATCAGGTCCCATAAATTGTCCGGGTAATAGACCTCCCGTGAAATCTCGAGGTCCCATCCCTTGAGCTTTGGGAAGCCCGGTGCATCCTCTCCCCTTGCAAACGGTGAACCCAGGGCCAGGATGCCGATGAATAACGGGATGTGCCTTTTCATTCGCATGTTTCAAGTTTTAGTTTTTTTTTCCGGTCAAGTCAGAAATTCCTCCGGTACCTGCCCGAGCCGGCTTACATCCGCAATGCGCTGGGCAACGGGGAAGCCCTTTACACAGCTAACGGTGCATACCGTGCATCCCGAACAGGGATCGATCCCAACCCCGGCTTCATCCAGGGTTGCCCTGGCCTTCTGCATCTCCCCGTAGCCATAGGCATACATGTATGAACGCATGATTTCGGGAACGGGAAGCCCCCGCCTGCACTGCGCCCGGCATACGGAGCATCCCTGACAGAACATACCCATCTCCTCCCCTGCAATCTCCAGGTCCCTTAATTCCTCCTGGGTAAGCTCAAGATCGTACAGGACCTCCGCGTCCACCTCCAGCTGTTCGAAAGCGGTGAATCCCGGAATGCAGGTGGTCAGGTGGGGGTTCTGCAGGGCCCACTTCAGGGCTGCCTTGGCATTTACCGGTTTGGTCTTATCCTTGTCCAGGTATCCGCCGGCCATGTTCTTCATACCTATAAATCCCATCCCTGTGGCTGCGGCGTCGGCCATGGCCGAACTGATTTCCGCCCTGTGGTCCTGCTTGAAGTTATACGCTACGGTAATGACATCGTACACCCCTGCTTCCATGGCGGCCCGGATTACTTCGGGCTCATTCATATGGGTGGACAGGCCAATAAACCTTGTTTCCCCATCTTGTTTGGCTTTTTGCAATGCTTCCAGGGTCGGCTCATGCAAAACCGCCTGCCTGCTCCCGGCTCCATGATGCAGAAGGATATCAACATAATCGGTCTGCAGCCTCCCGAGGCTTATCTCAAACTTTTCAAGGAAGTCTTCCTGTGTGGATTCGGGACCCACCTCGCCGGTTCGCCTGTCCCTTCCAGCAGGCGGAACCTTGGTTTGAATGATAACCTTATCCCGGGGATAATCTTTGAGTACGTTTCCCACCATTTCTTCGTTGTTGCCGCGCTGGTAGCCGTGTGCCGTGTCGAACAGGACCATGCCTTTATCGAAGGCTGCCCTTAACAGGTTGGGCGTGTCCGCCCGCATGACCCCCATGCTGACCACAGGTATTTCCAGTCCTGTTTTGCCAAGCTTACGGGTAATGATCCCGTCCTTCAACCGGGAGGTGTGTGATGATGAGAAGGCAGGCTTTGCAAGGACCGCGACCCCGGCACCGATCAAGGTCGATTTAAGGAAATTGCGTCTGTTGAAGTTTCTCATGGTATTCCGGTTTATGGTGTTTCTGTATCGCCAGCGATAAAAATAACCAAGCGGGAAGAACGGTCCTGCTGATAAGCTTCAAAAATCACCGTCTTGACTGCAATACGTATTAAATCTAAATAAGAATCGCACATGCAAATCCTGTCAAGACCGTTACCGAGCTGGAAAACACCGATCACAGGAGGATCTCGAAGCGGCTTCCCTCTCCCTCCTGCGAGTCCACCCGCATCCTGCCACCGTGCATCAGCACGATCTGCCTTGAAAGGCTCAATCCGATGCCCGAGCCTTTTTCCTTGGTGGAGAAAAAGGGAACGAAGATCCGGTCAACCAGGTCTTCCGGTATCCCTGAGCCGTTGTCTCCGACTACGATGGAAACCCTGCCGTCCTCGCGTGATCTGATCTCCATACCGATCGTGGCGCCGGATCTGTTTTCTACTGCATCCGAAGCATTCCTGATCAGGTTGATCACAACCTGCTCCATCAGGTCCATGTCCGCACGGAAGGTTCCGGGGGCATCCTGTGCACCGACCCGGAAGGATATACCCTTCGACCTGCATTCTGCATCAAAAAGAGTGCGGATCCGGCCGACGAATTCCGTGGTACGGATTTCAGAGATTGTGGGAGCGGGAATCCGCGAAAGGTGCTGGTAATCCTCTGTAAATTTCATCAGCCCCATGCTTCTTTCCCTTATGGCAGACAATCCTGCACCGAGCCGCTCGCGCAGCATGCTCCCGTCCGTATCCGGTCCGGCCTTGCTCACCAGTTCATGGAGAGATCCGGTCAGGGAGCTGATGGGGCTGACGGAATTCATGATCTCATGCGTCAGTACCCGGATCAGTTTCTGCCAGGCTTCGAGTTCCCTCCGGTCGAGTTCCTCGCGAATGTCCTGCAGCGAGATCAGGTGGTACAGGGTGTCTTCCATTTTAAACTTCGACGCAATGATGGAAAATTCCCGGTCCTCCCCCTGCACTCTCCTGCGGAGCAATTTCCGCTCACCCGGCTCGAGCTCTGCCAGAATGGAATATATTTCCGGCTCCTGTTCACTCAGATCCGAACCGTTGCTCAGGGTCCTGATGTTCAGCATTTGCCTGAAGGCTTCATTGACCAGGTTCACCCTTCCTCCCGTTTCAAAGGAAATAATGCCCACCCTTACCTGGTCGATCAGGCTGAACAGGTACTGACCCCGGATCTCTTTTTCCTTGCCCAGTGCATTCAACTTACGGGAAATGGCGTCCATGGTCCCGTATAGTTCATGGAAAGACCTTCCCCTTCCCCGGTCCTGAAATACCGAAGAATAATCATCGTTGAGTATGGACAGAAAGAACTGGTTCAGGTCCCGGTTCAGTCGATCCGTATAATAAAAGAATTCAAGGGCCAGCAGGACGATCAGGATGCCCAGGTACACGGCCTGGATAGGTTTCGACCGAACCACGGCCCAGGCAAATCCGGCAAGTGCCGCAACCAGCAGGATAATGCGGAAAACGATGTTCAGGCGGAAATTTTTAAAGACCATATTTTTCCATTCTGCGGTACAGGGCACCGCGTGTAAGTCCCAATTCAACCGCAGCCTTGCTGATGTTTCCACTGTGTTTCTTCAGGCAGCTTCGAACGGCCCATTTTTCCAGGCTCTCCAGGTTGAAGTCATCCGACGTTCGCCCGTCCGGTCCGGTTTCCTTCAGAAACTGGAAATCCGATGATTTCAGGCTCTTTCCATCGCTCATGATTACGGCTCTTTCCATGGCATGTTGCAGTTCGCGCACATTTCCGGGCCATTCGAATTTCTCCAGTTTCCTCAGCACATAATCCGGGAGTTGAAGCTTCTCTTTGCGGTATTTAACCCGGTACCTCCGGACGAAATATTCTGCAAGCAGGGGTATGTCCCCGGGCCGGTCACGCAGGGCAGGCACCTGTATCTCAACGGTGTTGATGCGGTACAGAAGGTCCTGACGGTAACTTCCTTCCGCCGCCATCTGCCTCAGGGGCTGGTTCGTTGCACAGAGCAGCCGTATGTCGATCCGCAGCGGCTTGCTGCTCCCGACACGATTTATTTCACGGTTTTGAAGGGCGGACAGAATCTTGCTCTGAAGAGGAAGGGGAAGGTTTCCTATCTCGTCGAAAAAGAGGGTTCCTCCGGAGGCAGCCTCAAACCTTCCGATGCGGTCCTCCCTGGCATCGGTAAAAGCGCCCTTCTGGTGCCCGAAAAGTTCGGATTCGAATAAATTTTCCGAAATCGATCCCAGGTCCACCGCAATGAATACCTCTTCACTCCTTGAGGATCTTCTGTGTATCTCTCTGGCAATAAGCTCTTTGCCGGTGCCGTTTTCACCCAGGATCAACACATTCGCATCGGTGCCGGCAACCTTTTCAACCTGTTCCAGGACGGCTTTCCATTCCCCGGATTCCCCGATGGGATGAAGGTACTGGTCCTCCAGTGCTGAACTCAATATGCGCTCCCTGGATTTATGACGGTCCAGTTCCCGGTTCGAGCGACTGAGTTTGAATGCGGCGGACAGTGTGGTGAGCAGCTTCTCGTTCTGCCAGGGTTTCACGATGTAATCCACCGCTCCCTCCTTGATGGCTTTCACGGCAACATTCACACCGGCAAACGCCGTAATCAGGATCACGCTTACTGCCGGATCCGTTTCCAGGATCCGGTTCAGCCAGTTCAACCCCTCCTTCCCGCTGGTCTCACCCGGCCCGAAATTCATATCCAGCAAAATGACATCGTACTGAAGTTCATTCAGGTATCCCGGTATGGCTTCCGGGCTTTTCGCGGTCCTGATATGTGTATAATGCTGTTCAAGCAGGGTTTGCAGGGACAGGATGATGTAGGGATCATCGTCCACGATGAGGATGTTGCCCCGGGTCGGTGTCATACAACGAACTTTTAGGCTCTTATGCGGCTTCCAAAACCATACCAGGTTCAAGAATTACTTAAAATTCAGGGTTTTCTGCGAAAAGACAAAGAATCCCGCTTGAAAATTGTCCATTTTTGGACAATTTTATGTCCGCCACTGGACAATTCTGCTGACGAAGGCATTAATATAAAGCACATTTCGCTAATAAACAGCATATTACATCAGGTGGCACAGAACTTGAAACCTTTAAAGCCAAAGAAAATCCCATGATCCGTAACATCCTGACCGTCGCCCTGCGTATTCTGTTTCGCAACAAATTATTCTCCCTGATCAACATCGTGGGCATTTCCATCGGGATCTCCTGCGCACTGCTGATCCTGACCATTGTCCGGCATGATTTGAGCTTTGACCGCTTTCACAGTGAGAGGCAGCATCTGTTCATGCTGGAACAGGTTCTTGAACTCGGAACGGGGCCTTTCCGGACCGACCGTTGCGGGGCTGCCGTGGGACCGGCCCTGAAGGATGCCTTCCCCGAAGTGCGCGATTACATACGGTACAGCTTGCCCCAGGAAATGCTGCTTATTTACGACCAACCGGATTCCGCGGGCATCCCCAGGAGGAAAAAATTCATTGAGAACCGGGTCCTGGCGGTGGATTCGAATTTCCTGGATCATTTCAGCTTTCCGGCCGTTGCCGGTAATCCGGACATCGCTCTTGACGATCCCAGGTCCCTCGTAATGACCCGGGAAACCGCCGAAAAATATTTCGGTGATGAAGACCCCATCGGAAAGACCATCCGCATCAACCGCAGTCACCATTTCACGGTAACGGCCGTTCTCGAAGACCCGCCGGAGAATTCCAGCATCCGGTTCGGGTTCCTGATCCCCTTCGACTTCTTGGAGGAATTCGGTTACGATCTGAATAATTACAACGGCAATCCGTTTTATACCTGCCTTTACCTTGAGGATCCCGGTAAGTCGGAAGAACTGGGGAAGCAAATCTGTGAATTCCTGGACGGTCATATGGACGAATCCGTTCAGTCGGAGCAATTCCTGCTTCCCCTGCCGGACTTCCACCGCAAGGGGGAAAACCGGGGAATCCTGGTTATAACCATACTGTCCATCCTGGGCATCGTCATCCTGGGCATCGCCTGCATCAATTTCATGAACCTGACCACCGCCCGTTACCTGAGCCGAACCCGTGAGATCGGCATGCGCAAAGTCGTCGGGGCCAGGAGGGGCCAGTTGATCCGGCAGTTCATCGGAGAGACCATGATCCTGGTTTTCATTGCCCTGAACCTCTCCATCCTGACCGTTGATTCTGTCATGCCCTTGTTTAACCAGCAGTTTGATGCGGATATTGATTTCAGCCTGTCGGACCCGGTGACGATCGGTGGACTCCTGGCCGTATTCGTGGTGACAAGCCTGATATCGGGCTCTTACCCTGCTTTTTTCCTGTCTTCCATGAAGGCAGTGAACATATTCAGCAAGAAAGGTGGCAGCCACAGGCGGGGAGGGGGTATACGCAGGATCCTGGTGGTGGTGCAGTTCATGTTCACCATCATCTTCATCATCACTACCATGGTCAACTACCGCCAATTCAAATTGATGAAGGAATCCGGGATGAAATTCGATACCGGCGACATTGCCTATTTCCGGGTCAGAGGCGATCTTTTACAGCACCTGCCCGAGTTCCGGCAGGAAATCCTGAGGGAACCTTCCATACGGTATGTAACCGGGGCCTCCCATATACCCATGTCGGTGGACCGGGGGGAGTTTGAGTGGGGACTCACAGCCGACGCCCACAATGAGCTTGCCCTGATCCTCCCGGTGAATTACGATTTTGAGAAAACCTTCGGTATTGAACTTGCTGCAGGTCGTTTTTACGACGAAAGCATGCCCGGGGATACGGCCGGCAAGATCGTGATCAACCAGAGCGTAGCCGATGCCCTTGAAATGGAAGATCCGGTCGGGCAAACCTTTTATCTGACCGGAGATGTATATACGGTCATCGGCGTGATCCGGAACTACTCCGTTAGCCCGATTTCCCTTGCCGGTGACAAGCTCATCCTGCCCTACGAGGACGAAAATCCCCTGCTATTTATAAAGTACACCGGGACCGATATGCAGAAGCTGGGCAAGTTCCTGGAATCCGTTCACGAGAAATTCAATCCGGATTACCCGTTCAACCTCCATGACCTGAGTGAATTTATGGATCCCATCACGGAAGTGCTGGGTGATTTCAACAAGATCATCTACTTCTTTACCCTGTTCGGGATCCTGATCTCCTGCATGGGATTGCTCGGCCTTTCGATATTCAGCACCGAGCAGCGCACCAAGGAGATCGGCATCCGCAAAGCATTGGGTGCCAGCATGGAGAAAGTCCTTCGAATGGTCACATTCGATTTCCTGAAGCTCATCCTCATCTCCCTGGTGCTGGCCATCCCGATATCCATCCTGGTACTGCGTATGCTGCTGAGGCTTTTCTCCGAACGGATCCACCTTGGACCCGGACTGTTCCTGATTGCCAGCCTGATCGCAATCCTGATCTCCCTGCTTACGGTTGCATTCCAGGCCATCCGCTCAGCCCGAAGCAACCCGGCAAACAGCCTCCGGTACGAGTAATTGCAGGTCCCCGGCACCGACATACCCAGGCCTGCTTCCGGAGTTTCTGGTTCGTTAGTAGGATGTTATTCCATGGTCCCCGGAATGAAATCCGCTCATTCACCGTTAATCCTCGTGTGTTTTTAACTAAATTTGATAATAAAAAATAAATGAAACGCCTGCTTTTCCTTCCGATGCTGATCCCCCTTTTGATGGTCCCTTCCTGTTCGGACGATGAGGTCCCGGACCTTGACTTCAAGCAGGAAATGAGAACCTTCGTAATGGATCTCGGGATCTGGGCCCGGAGCCAGGACCCGGGTTTTATCATTATCCCGCAGAACGGGCAGGAACTGCTCACCACCAACGGGGACAACGAGGGAAACCCTTCGGCCTCATACATGTCGGCCATCGACGGGCAGGGAAGGGAGGATCTCTTTTACGGCTACGATAACGATGACCAGTCCACCCCTGCAGGCGAAACCGCTTACATGACCGATTTCCTGGATATGGCACTGGAAAGCGGGATACAGATACTGGTGACCGATTATTGCCATACGCCCTCCAAAATGGACGATTCCTATACCAGGAACCATTCCATGGGGTATATCTCCTTTGCGGCAGACCACCGGGAACTGGACAACATCCCTTCCTACCCTGCGGCACCATTCCAGGAAAACTCCGACACCATCGAAAGCCTGAACGATGCAAGGAACTTCCTGTATCTTATCAATCCCGAGCTTTTCAGCGGGAAGCAGGATTTCATCCAGGCCGCTACAGCATGCAATTACGACCTGCTGATCATGGACCTTTTCTTCGACGAGGCAACGAGTTTCAGTTCCTCAGAAATCGAACAGTTGAGGACCAAAGCCAACGGGGGAAAACGGCTTGTCGTCTGCTACATGAGCATCGGAGAGGCAGAGGACTACCGCTATTACTGGAAGGACAGCTGGGTAAAGGACCCTCCCGGATGGTTGCACGGGGAGAATCCCGACTGGGAAGGGAACTATAAGGTCTTCTACTGGGAAAAGGAATGGCAGGACATCGTTTTCGGCAACGGGGATTCATACCTGCAAATGATACTTGACGCCGGGTTTGACGGCGTATACCTGGACATCATCGATGCCTTCGAATACTTCGAGGACATCAAAGGATAGTAAGGCCTGAAGCAGCGGCTACGACCCCATGGTCAATCTGCAGCCAACAAGAAAAAAACTGCCTCCCAGGAGATTGCTAATCTACCTTCTGATCATCCTATTATTGTTGCTCATCCTTATCCTCTGGAACCGCCTGTCCGGTTTTTTTTCTCCCCGGGGCGCATGATATTTCCCGTCCCACTTCATTAAGAAGCAACGGATCCGATTTCACCGTTTTTAATCAAGACCGGGGGACAGGCCATTCCCTGGTATAGTATTCATTTAAAACACATCGACATGAACGAAAAATTAAGATTGCCAACAGACTTTCAGCCTCTTTCCAGGAGGGAGATGCACGAGATCCAGGGTGGTATTTTTCTAGCCGTTATCGCGGGACTGCTCATTGCAGCCGGCACCGCCATCATCAACGACTGGGATAACTTCAAGCGCGGTCTGAAGGGCCTGCCGGAGATGAAGTGACCGGAACCCGGAACCATATGTAAAACCAATTCAAATCCTATGAAAAAAGCTGATTTAAATCCGAGAAATTTCCGGGATATGACAGGGGACGAGAAACTCTCCTGCACCGGCGGAGGATTTGCCTACGACGTGGGCAGGTTCCTCCGATTTGTTATCATCGCAGGTCCCCAGGGCACTTTTGCCCCGGCTGCCATGCTGGACTTCCTGGTAGTAAGGGCCCTGTAACCAAAACGCTGACCGGAAAGGGAGGGAATGCCCTCCCTTCCCTTCAAAAAGAAGAATCATGAAAAAAAGATATTCCATGCTTACCATCCTGATCATCATCGCCTCCTTCATCCTGTTCAGCCTTGTTTTCAGATACTGGGACGCGATCAAGCAATGGATCTTCTGAACGGAACAACCATGCGGGGAAGCGATTACACCGGCGACGGCATCAGGGAACTTCTGCCCTCCTACCTGATATCCATTCATCCGGGTGGCCGTGCCGTTTACCTGCTTACCCTCCTGCTGGTCATATCCATGCTCGGATGCCTCCCGCTGGTCTCCATTCGGGTATCCGTATCCGGGGGCGGGATCATACGCCCCCGGCTGGAAAAAACAAACATCCTGGCCACTACCTCCGGTATCATCGGGCATGTGTATGTAAAGGAGGGGGAACGGGTGCGGAAGTCGGCACCCCTGATCCAGATCCGGTCACCGGAAACCCGGCAGAACCTGGAATCCCTCAAGAGTGAGCTCCGGGAGGCCGAGCTTCACCTTCAGGACCTGGGGGGACTGACGGTGAGCCCGGTCCGGGAGCCCCGTTCAGCAAGATACTCAGGTGAGTACCAGGAATACCTGGACCGGCTTGATTATTTGGGACTGCTTCACCGGAAAGCCTGCAGGGAACTGGACAGGTATGAGGGACTGTACCGGGCCGGACTGATCTCGGTAAAAGAATACGATGACCTGGTCTTCACGGCTGAAAAGGCAGGCAAGGAAGTTGAAAATTTCAAGAGCCAGTCCCTCAGCAAATGGCAAAGCGACCATCACCGGCAGGCGGACCTGGTAAGGGACCTGCAGGCTGGGATCCGGGATGTCCGTGAACAGCTCCGCCTGACCACCGTGTATGCTCCCGCCACCGGCAGTATGGTCGAATTCAACGGGATCTTCGAAGGATCGGCCGTGCATGCCGGGAGCATCATCGGTGTGCTGAGCCCGGAGTCCGGCCTGATCGGGGAATTTTATGTCTCCCCGGGGGACATGGCATACATCCGGGTCGGCCAGGAGGTGCAGCTTCACCTGGATGCTTTTAATTCCAGGGAATGGGGCATTATCCCGGGAAGGATCTATGAAATTTCGAGCGATGTCCTGATTGTGGACAGGCATCCCGTTTACAGGGTGAAATGCAGTCTTGGAAAGACGGAAATGAGGCTCAGGAACGGATATTCGGCCGGGATCAAAAAGGGCATGACCTTCCAGGCCCGTTGCATGGTCGCCAGGCGCACACTCTTCCAGCTTCTTGCAGATAAGGCTGAGAACTGGCTCAATCCGGTAAAGTACCGCCGGGAATTTCCCGTGTCTCCTTAAAAAGAAGCCATGAAAAGGATCAGGGGAACCAGACAGCACGACCGGAGCGACTGCGGGGCAGCCTGCCTGTGCAGTATCGCCAGGGCCTTCGGATACGATATCCCCTTGTCTGAAATGAGGGAACTTGCATCGACGGACCGGGACGGCACCAATGTCATGGGACTGATCGAAGCTTCGGAGAAGATGGGATTTTTCGCCAGGGGCATCAAGGGTCCCCCGGAAGCATTTTCCTCTTCGCCTTTGCCCTCCATAGCCCACATGAGAACGGAGCGGAACCTCTTTCACTTCGTGGTGCTCACCGGGATCGGCAAAAACCGAGTGAAATACATGGATCCCGAGCACGGGAGCATACAAAGAACCGGCAGGGAGGATTTTTTGCGACAATGGACGGGGGTCCTGGTCATCCTGGCCCCGGCTCCGACATTCCGCAAATCGGTTGGCAACCCCTCCCCGGCTTCCCGGCTGTTCGGACTGGTAAAGCCTTTCCGCCCCATACTCCTGCAGGCATTGCTTGGAGCAGTCCTGTACAGTTTGCTGGGACTTTCCACCTCGCTGTTTGTCCAGAAGATTGTGGATTTCGTTCTCATCAACCGGAACCTTAACCTGCTGAACATCATGGGTGTGGCCATGATATTCATCCTGCTTGCCCGGATGCTGGTCTCCTGGTTCAAGGGTCTCTTCCTGCTGAAGGCAGGTCACCAGATTGACGCCGGACTGGTACTCGGGTATTTCCGGCACCTGCTGTCGCTGCCTCAGCGCTTTTTCGACAGCATGTTGACGGGCGAGATTCTCTCCAGGATCAACGATGCCGTCAAGGTAAGGGTTTTCATCAACCGGAGCCTGGTTGAGGGACTGGTAGCCATCCTGACCATCCTGCTGACCCTCCTGGCCATGGCTCTCCTCTCCTGGCAGCTTTGCCTGCTGGTGGCCTCGGCCCTGCCCGTCTATGCGCTTGTATATGTACTCTTCGACCGGTTTAATAAAAGCCAGCTTCGCAGGATCATGGAAGAATCCGCCGGGCTCGAATCCCAGCTGGTCGAATCCATTCAGTGCCAGCGCACCATACGCGCATTCTCTTGGCATTCGTGGTCCTTGAACCGGACCGCCGAAAAACTGGTGAGGTTTCTGAAGGTAAACTACCGGACCGGAATTATATCCATGCTTGCAGGCCACTCCGGTGAGTTTCTTTCGGGCTTGTTGATCATCGGGCTGCTCTGGACGGGTTCAGTCCGGGTCATTGGGGGAATGCTGAGTCCCGGAGAACTCATGTCCTTCTATGCCATGCTGGGATACCTGCTTGGCCCCGTTCGGGAAATTCTCAACCTGAACAGCATTCTCAGGGATGCTCTCATTGCTGCAGACCGGCTTTTCCAGATCCTGGATCTCAAAAAGGAAACCAATGCGGCAAGCGGCATACGGGTTAACTCGATCCGATGCGATATTGAATTCTGCGATGTCCGCTTCCGTTACGGGGCAAGACCGGAGTTATTCAATGGACTGAGTTTTGTCATTCCCCGTGGAAAAATGACCGGCATCATAGGGAACAGCGGATCCGGCAAAAGCACCATCGCATCCCTGCTGAGGGCAGAGTATCTTCCTTCGGAAGGGAAGCTGATGATCAACGGCTGCGATATCCGTCAGATCGAACGTTCATCCCTGCGCAAAAGGATCGCTATGGTACCCCAGCGAATCGAGCTGTTTTCGGGCAGCATTCTCGAGAACATTGTACCCGCTGAACCCGAGCCGGACGTTGAAAAACTCTTTGAAATTGCCGAACGTACGGGATTGATCCGCTTCATAAGGCAATTGCCGGCAGGCTTTCACACTGAGCTGGGAGAAGGGGGAAAAAACCTTTCGGGAGGAGAGCGGCAGCGAATCGCCCTTGCCAGGGCACTCTACCGTGATCCCGAGATGCTGATCATGGATGAAGCGACCGCATCGCTCGATCCGCTGTCCGAGTCAGAGATACTGGGAACGCTGAGGGACCTGTGCAGCAATGGCATGACCGTTCTCCTGATCACCCACAAACTGAGCCAGGTGAAGAAAGCAGACCGGATCGTACTGATCGGTCAGGGGAAGGCCCTGGAATCCGGCACACACGGCGAGCTCCTCAGGATGGAAGGCAGCTATTCAAGGCTGCTGTCTTCCCGGAACTCCTGAGGATCGGATGCGTGATATCCATTTTTTTGGTATTTTAAGCCACCGTAACCAAGCCGGTTAGTTATGATCCACAAACAGAATGCCTATCCCAGCCTCCCGCAGGCATGGGTCATATTTGCCGTATTTCTTGCCGCCAGCATCGCGACCGGGCTCGTGCTCGCAGTGGTCAACGAGCTGGCCGGGGTCCGGAACCTGTCCATAGGGAATTTTTTCGGTTATAACATTTCCATGCTTTTTATCATCTGGTTTGCCTGGAAAAACAGCATAAAGCATACGGACCGGGTTTTTCAATTCCGGCCCGTGAAACCCGTTCTCTATCCCCTGGTGGTCATCCTTACCCTCTCCTTTGTCATCTTCCTGGATCCGCTTACCAACCTGATGCCCATGCCCGAATTCATTGAAAAATTGATGGACATGCTTTCCACGCGTGACATCTGGACATTTACGATGGTAGGTCTTACGGGACCGGTCCTCGAGGAGGCCCTTTTCAGGGGTATCATCCTGGACGGATTCCTGAAGCGTTACAAACCCGGAAAGGCAATTTTCTGGTCTGCATTCCTGTTCGGGCTTTTCCACCTGAATCCCTGGCAGTTCATTCCCGGTTTCCTGATCGGCCTTCTGCTCGGGTATATATACCTCAAGACCCGATCCCTGCTGCCGGTCATTCTGGTGCATATTGTAAACAACTCCTTTTCCTATCTCATCGTTTACTTTTACGGGGAAGACGTTAAGAGTTTCGTCGACCTTTTCCCCGAAGCCCGGGATTACCAGCTCTTCCTTTCCCTTTCCACCCTGGTCTTCATTGCCAGCCTTTTCATTCTTTACAAGATCATTCATTCAAATAAAAACATATGGACCTCCAACTCAGAGACAGACTCTTCATCGTGACCGGGGCAAGCAGCGGCTTCGGCAGGGCCATCACCACAGCGCTGGTGGAAGAGGGCGCCCGGATCATCGCGGTGGCAAGGGGTAAAGAGAAGCTTGAAGAACTCCGCAGCCAGATTCCCGGAGTCGAGATCCTGCCGCTCGACATCACCC
>CAZNQG010000051.1:0-24067 GCA_964575235.1 uncultured Bacteroides sp. | reverse complement strand
ACGTAAAGCATGTGGCTTCCCTCGAAGGGTGGGGTCACCATTACGGATTGCCCGGCGGTGTTATCGACCAGGGAGGCGGGAGCCCACTCGTAACTGTCCGCCCCGTAAGCACTGACCTCCATGGTCAGTCCCTGCTGGAAAGAAAGGGTATCCCTCAGGATGTTGATCTGGATGTCGGGCAGAACATCGATGTAATCGTTGCGTACGATCGTATCCGAGCCTCCGGCACCCGAAACGATAAGGGAGATGGTCTTGGTGCCTTCCGAAGAATAGGTGACCTTATGAGGACCTGCGGTGTTTGCCGTGGCGGGGCTGGCATCCTGCCCGAAGTCCCATTCCCAACTGGTTGCGGGATTGTTCTCCAGGAAGGTGTAGGTAACCTCGGATCCGAGGCAGGCTTCCTTTTTATCGGCCTTGAACAGGGCCAGGGGAGCGGTTGTTTGTTTTGCATATGCCCGGATGGTCAGGTTGAAATCTAGTCCCGTACTGGTAAAATCGCTTGGGGTCCACTCCGGCGCACCCTCCCTCCGTATCCAGTTCACGTTGGGCTCGATCACGGGATCTGCAAATCCCTCGTCAAAGGTCTCGATGGGATGGTTCACATCGCCTTTCCCCACTTCCCGGGTTACCCGGATGAAGAAATCACCGTTCACGGTGAAGGGGAGTTCGAAGGTATAGATCCCGGGTATCTCTACGTATATTCCTACCAGGCTGTCCACCGGATCGCTGAGTACATCCCCTGCGAAGGTTTCATACACGTGAAAATCCAGTACCGTTTTTGGGTCGGGGATGCATACCCCCACATGGGTGACCAGCTCCTCGGAAGCAGAGGTGAACTTGGCCAGTTCATAGACCTTCTTTGCGTTGATTGCCGGGAACTTGGCCGTGAACCCGAGATTATCGTACATGTAAGCGGTGTCGACATCGTTTTTTTCCCAGCGGACCGGGAAATAGGCCACCTCGTCGGCTGCAAAGCGCGTATCCTGGTAGGAGATGTAGAAGAAACCGCTTTCACCCCAGCCGGTGCCCCATGAATTCTTCACGATCCATGCGCCCGTTCCGCCGGCGGTCACCTTGTCGTCGTCCCAGCCGCAGACCAGCACCGCATGGTTCGCGTCGTTGCTGCCGTCATAATAATAGGTATGGTCCCCTGCATTGTAGCTGCTGCCATCCGTGTTCCAGTGGATCCCGGCATACACCGCGCCGTAGTTGTAAATGATGTGCTTCAGCAGGTCGAAGTCCCTCACCGGAAGCCAGCGCGATTCGGGAACCAGGGCCACCGTTTCAAGTTCCACAAGATCAGACCTGCAGTAATGCAAAAGAAGATTATAGGGATCGTCCTCCTCCAGTACCGGTCCGTCGAAACGCGTAAGGTAGGCACTGCATATGAACTGGTTGGCACCCTGACCGTATCCCCAGTTCTCCTCGTCAAACCCGTTGCATGCCGCCATGTTCTGTTCCGAAAGGTCCAGTTCGGGAAATCCCATGCTCATCCACCTGGATTCAATGCTGCCGATGCTGGAGAAAGAGGTGCAGTTGCCTCCGTAGGTTCCACCGCCCTGGTCCCTTGCGGGACTTACACGGCCTTCATCGCGCAGGTCGAATTTGGAAGGCAGGGCTGAGGTACTTTTGTAACGGGGGTCTCCGGCCGTCCGGGCCGGGAATACGATCCGGAACGGTGCGGGTTTGTATCCCAGGCTCACGTCGGGATCCCCCGGCTGCATCCGGCTTTCCATCATAACGGCCGGTTCGGCGTCGTCCGGGTTCCCGGGATTGCCGGCAGTTTTCCCCGGTTGTGTAGAAGCCGGGGCCGCCGGCAGGCAGAAGAGGATTAAATACAGAACGGTCTTTTTCATGGGTAGTGTATTTCGTGGTCCGTGTCAATGGAACCAAAATAATCAAATTTGGCGGGAATCGGGGTACGTATTCTCAGAAATTTTCAATCCCAGGGGAAAGAACAAAACATCGAAATCCATGGAGAAATTCTTTAAAATAAACTAATTTTACGAGCGTTTTAACCGAAGACAACAACGAGAAGAGAATGAGCCTTATTAACAGTGTGGCACGGACGATATTCGGTTCCAAATCCGAACGGGATATCAGGGAACTGCAGCCCTACCTTGAGAAGATCAACGCCGAAACCCCGAGGATAGAAAGCATGAACAACGACGAGCTCAGGGAGGCTTCCGGCGCCCTGAGGGAAGGGATCCGCAGTTCCGTGGCGGAAGAGCAGAAGGAAATCGAGGGCTTGAAATCCAGTTTGGAGGATCCCCAGATGGATGTGGATGAAAAGGAAAGGATCTACCAGAACATTGAAAAGCTGGAGAAAACCATCGATGGAAAGCTGGCGGACATCCTGGACGAAAGCATCCCGGTCGCATTTGCAATCATAAAGGAAACCGCGCGACGTTTCAAGGAAAACGAATACCTGGAGGTTACGGCAAACGATTATGACCGGGATTTGGCAGCCGGGCGGGACAGCGTCGTAATCAAAGGCGACAAGGCCCGCTGGATGAACCAGTGGATGGCCGGGGGAAACATGATCCAGTGGGATATGGTGCATTACGATGTCCAGCTCATCGGGGGTGTGGTCCTCCACCAGGGTAAAATCGCGGAAATGGCCACCGGTGAGGGAAAAACCCTGGTAGCAACCCTGCCCGTCTTTTTGAATGCCCTGATCGGGAGGGGGGTGCACGTGGTGACCGTGAACGATTACCTGGCTAAAAGGGATGCCGAGTGGATGGGCCCGCTTTACGAGTTCCACGGATTAAGGGTCGACTGCATCGATAAGCACCAGCCCAATTCCGATGCCCGCAGGAAAGCCTACCTGGCGGATGTCACCTTCGGGACCAACAATGAATTCGGGTTCGACTATTTGAGGGACAACATGGCCATCTCCCCGGCCGACCTGGTGCAGCGACAGCATAACTATGCGATCGTGGACGAGGTGGACTCGGTCCTGATCGACGATGCCCGGACACCCCTGATCATTTCCGGTCCCGTTCCCCGGGGCGACAACCAGCAGTTCCAGGAGCTGAAGCCGAAGATCGAAAAAATCGTGAATGCACAGCATAAGCTGATCAACGGCATCCTTCCGGAGGCAAGGAAAAACCTGAACAGCGGAAACGACGAGCAGGCAGGGATCCTGTTGCTGCGAGCTTTCAAGGGATTGCCCAAGAACAAGGCCCTGATCAAGATGCTGAGCGAAGAGGGGAACAAAACCCTGATGCGCAAGACGGAAAATTTTTACATGCAGGAAAACAGCAAGAATATGTTCAAGATCACCGATGAACTGTATTTCGTTATCGATGAGAAGAACAACAGCATCGAGATGACCGAAAAGGGACTGGACCTGATCACAAGCAGTTCCGACGATGCTGATTTTTTCATACTGCCGGACATCGGCAGCGAAATTGCCGAGCTGGAGAAATCAAATATTTCGAATAAGGAAAAACTTGAAAAAAAGGATGCACTCCTGCAGGACTATGCTGTGAAATCGGAACGGGTCCACACGGTCAACCAGCTCCTGAAAGCTTACTCCCTGTTCGAGCTCGATGTGGAATACGTCGTGATGGACAACAAGGTGAAAATCGTGGATGAACAGACCGGACGTATCCTGGAAGGAAGAAGGTATTCTGACGGCTTGCACCAGGCCATCGAGGCAAAGGAGAACGTCAAGGTGGAGGCCGCCACCCAGACCTTTGCCACCATTACCCTGCAGAACTATTTCCGCATGTACAAGAAACTGGCGGGAATGACCGGAACGGCGGAAACCGAAGCCGGGGAGTTCTGGGACATCTACAAACTGGACGTGGTGGTCATTCCCACGAACCGTCCCGTCATCCGGGACGACCGTGAAGACCTGGTCTACAAGACCGTAAGGGAAAAATACAATTCCGTCATCGATGAAATCGTGAACCTGGTCAGGGCCGGCAGGCCCGTGCTTGTCGGTACGACCTCGGTGGAAATATCCGAGCTGCTCAGCCGGATGCTGAAGATACGGAAAATCGAACACAGCGTCCTGAACGCCAAACTGCATGCCAAGGAAGCCGATATCGTCGCCAATGCGGGCAAGACGGGTACGGTAACGATCGCCACCAATATGGCCGGCCGTGGTACGGACATCAAGCTTACGCCCGAGGTGCGGGAGGCCGGGGGACTGTCCATCATCGGCACCGAGAGGCATGAATCCCGGCGCGTAGACCGGCAGTTGAGGGGGCGTTCCGGAAGGCAGGGCGACCCGGGTTCTTCCCAGTTCTACGTATCCCTGGAGGACAACCTGATGCGCCTTTTCGGTTCGGACCGGATCGCCGGCATCATGGACCGCCTGGGACTGAAGGAAGGGGAGGTGATCCAGCACCCCATGATCAGCAAGTCGATCGAAAGGGCCCAGAAAAAAGTGGAGGAAAACAACTTCGGGATCCGCAAAAGGCTGCTCGAGTATGACGATGTGATGAATTCCCAGCGGGAGGTCATCTACACCAAGCGCCGCCATGCACTTCTCGGGGAAAGGCTGAGCCTTGATATCAACAACATGATGTTCGATGTTTGCGAAAGCATTGTACTGGATTGCTACGGCAACGTTGATTATTCGGACTTCTCCCTGGAGATACTCAGGTACCTGTCGGTGGAACCCCCGGTCGATGAGTCGGAATACCTCCAGTTGAATGCGGACGAGATCATCGAAAAACTATTCCAGGCCGTGCGTGAAGCTTACCAGAGAAAGCAACAGGCCATGGTACAGCAGGCATGGCCCGTCATCAAGGATGTTTTTGAAAAACAGGGCAAGGTGTATGAAAACATCGTGGTGCCTGTGTCGGACGGTGCCCGGATGTTCCAGATCCTGACAAACCTGGCAAAAGCATACGAAACGGAGGGCCGTGAGGTTCTCCGGACATTCGAGAAGACGGTTAACCTGGCCAGCATAGACGAAACCTGGAAGGAACACCTTCGTGAGCTGGATGATCTCAAGCAGTCCGTCCAGAATGCCACCTATGAGCAGAAGGATCCGCTTTTAATTTATAAGTTCGAGTCCTTCGAACTGTTCAAGACGGCCATCGACAAGATCAACAAGGATGTGGTTTCGAGCCTGGTGAAAGGAAGCATCCCCCTGCAGGACAGCAGCCAGGTCAGGCAGGCTGCCGGTCCCCGGCGCCTCGACACCAGCGATCTGCAGCAGACCAAAAGCGAGGCCCGGTCGGCCCTTGAAGGTGGGGAAGGAGAAGGCCAGGCACAGCCCCGGCAGCCGCAGCGGGTAGAACCCGTCCGTACCGGGCGCAAGATCGGAAGGAACGAGATCGTGAAGGTCCGTTACCAGAACGGTCAGGTGGTGGAAACCAAATTCAAGAAGGTGGAGCAGGACATCAACAGCGGTGCCTGTGTCCTGACGAGCTGAGGTCCCGGATCACGCCCTGGGGCGTAGGGTTCCGGGGAGCTATATGGGGATTGCCTTGATCAACTCCGCAAGACGGGTATAGGTAGTCCTGCTGACCGGCACCAGCGGCAGCCTGACGTGATTCTCGCAAATGTTCAGGATGTTCAGTGCGGCCTTGATGCCGGAGGGATTGCCTTCGGTAAAAAGCTGCTCGATGATCTCGAGCAGGCTGAAATGGATGCGCCGTGCTTCGTTCCATCGGTTTGACAGAGCCATCTTTACCATCTCGGAGCATTGCCTTGGGAAGGCATTGCCGATGACGGATATGACCCCGGCACCTCCCAGGCTGATCAAGGGGAGGGTAATGGAGTCGTCGCCCGAGATCAGGAGGAAACGTTCCGGTTTTCCGGCTGCGATCGTCATCAATTGACCCATGTTTCCCGATGCTTCCTTGATGCCGGCGAATTTATCGCTTTCGGCGGCCAGGGCAAGGGTCGTTTCAGCGCTGATGTTCGAACCCGTCCTGGACGGTACGTTGTAGATGATGATGGGCAGGGGACTGACCCCGGCAACGGCCATGTAATGGGTGTAGATACCCTTCTGGGAGGGTTTGTTGTAGTTCGGGGATGCCGTGAGGATGGCATCTATGCCCGTGAAATCCCACCTGGCTATCTTTTCCAGCAGGCCTGCAGTATGGTTGCCCGCCATGCCGAGCACAACGGGCAGCCTGCCCTTGTTGGTCTCCACAACGTGATGCGTAACGGCGAGCTGTTCCTCTTCGGAAAGGACCGGTGTCTCTCCCGTCGTACCGAGTACGACCAGGTATTCGACCCCGTTGTTGATGACGTGCTCAACGACATCCGACAGGGCCCTGAAATCAATGCTGTCGTCTTTCCTGAAGGGTGTTACCAGGGCAACTCCGGTACCGGTGAATTTGGACTTCTGCATACGCTGAACTTGACTTTAACAAATATAGGGAATTTTCAATTGTGCATCGCCTCCCGGCATGGGCACGGGCATTCTTACCGGGTCCTTATACGGAAACTTTTGTATGAAGGATGGACAGATAGTGTTTAACCTGGTCGATCAGGTAAGGCAGGGATTTCTGATCCTTGATGTCGATCATAAGGTCGTATTCACTGTCCTTACGGAACCTCCCGATCTTGTATGAGGATGGCGACAGGTTTACGATATAGTTCAGCGGGAACAGGTCCCTCAGGCTCAGGTCAAACAGGATGTCGTGTTTCTTCCGGATAAAATCGTCGACGAAGGCTTTATCGGGCCTGAAACACCAGTTGAGGTCTTTCTTGCAGAAGAAATTGAAACCGGTCCGCAGCAGGTAGTGATCGGGTACCTGCTTGTCGCTGACATAACCGATCACATCGGTGCGGATCTTCTGGTTATCCAGAAATTTCTTGAATTCCCTGACTGCCTGGAATTCATCATCGCTGCGGCAGTTAAAGACAATGCCCGCGGTATCGGCAGTGCTGAAATTGTGGATCCTCCTGTTCCGTGTTACATGCCTTGATTTTCGCCTCAGGTCATAGATCCCGAAAAACTTCCGGATGTTTCGGATCGGTTTCACCTTGCAATAATATAAAAAATAAGTCCACTACACTGTCCGGAAAGGGCTCAATTTTTCAACATGAAAGGCCCATCTACTCCAGCATCTTCAGGAACTCCTCTTCATCGATCACCGGGATGCCAAGCTCGGTGACCTTTTCCATTTTCGAGGGACCGATGCCCTCTCCTCCGAGCAGGTAATCTGTGCGCGATGAGACGGAAGCGGTGCTTTTCCCGCCGTTGGCTTCAATGATCCTTTTCAGTTCATCGCGGGAATGCAGTCGAAAGCTTCCCGAAATGACGAATACGAGACCTTCCAGTTTGCTCCCGGCCGGTTCGGCAGGGGATTCCGTCTGGAATTGCACCCCGGCTTCCTTCAGCTTGCGGATGAGTTCCCGGTTGGCCGGGTTGCGGAAATACCGGATGATGCTTTCCGCAATCCGTTCCCCGACTTCCTCGGCGGCGATCAATTCGTCATACGCGGCGGCTTCCAGGTGATCCAGGGATCGGAACTGGCCGGCAAGCCTTCGGGCAACGGTTTCCCCGACGTAACGGATGCCGAGTGCGTACAGCACCCTTTCATAAGGCACGTTCAGGGAATCACGGATGCTGTTGATCAGGTTCGAGGCCGATTTTTCGGCGAAACGGTCAAGCGATTCAACCTGTTCAGAGGTCAGGCTGTAGAGGTCCCCGGCATCCCGGACCAGTCCCTCCCTGAACAACAGGTCGATGGTTGCCTCCGCGGCCCCTATGTCCATGGCCCTTCGGCTGATGAAATGCTCGATACGGCCTTTAATCTGTGGGGGACAACCGTATTCGTTCGGGCAGTAATGGGCGGCTTCCCCTTCCCGCTTCAGCAGTTTCGTGCCGCATTCGGGACAGTTCTCGATGAAACGGAAGGCCTGGCTGTCCTCCGGCCTGGAATCCAGGTCAACCCCGGTGATCTTCGGAATGATTTCCCCGCCTTTCTCCACGTAAACAATGTCGTTGATCCGGATGTCCAGGAGCCTGATCTGGTCAGCATTGTGAAGGGAAGCCCTCTTCACGGTAGTGCCTGCAAGCTGCACGGGTTCCAGGTTGGCAACCGGGGTGACCGCACCGGTCCTTCCCACCTGGAAATCCACGCTGATCAGCCGTGTGGAGACCTGCTCCGCCTTGAACTTGTAGGCAATGGCCCAGCGGGGGGATTTTGCCGTGAAACCGAGACGTTCCTGCTGGTCGTAGCGGTTCACCTTCAGGACGATCCCGTCGATGTCAAAGGGCAGTTCCTTCCTGGCAGCATCCCAGTAGCTGATAAAGCCGGACAATTCCTTCAGGCCACCCAGTTTCCGGTTGAATTCGGGAACCTTAAATCCCCATTCACGGGCGGCGTTAAGGCTCTCAAAATGGGAATCGTAGGGCAGGTTCTCCCCGATCAGATTGTACATGTAGGAATCCAGGGGCCGTTTTGCCACCAGTGAGGAATTTTGCAGCTTAAGGGTTCCCGACGTTGCGTTGCGGGGATTGGCAAACAGGTCCTGTCCCGCCTCCATGCGCATTTCATTCAACCCTATGAAACCCTCCCGTGTCATAAAGATCTCGCCCCGGATTTCCAGGTATGCCGGATACCCGCTCCCGCGCAGCACCAGGGGTATGCTTTTAATGGTCCGCACGTTATCGGTAACCACATCCCCGCGGACCCCGTCGCCCCTGCTGAGGGCCCGCACCAGTCTGCCGTTTTCGTATGTGAGGCTTATCGCCACACCATCGTATTTCAGTTCCGCCACGTATTCGAAATCATCGCCGATGGTTTTCCGGACTCGCTGGTCGAATTCACGAACCTCCTGGTCGGAATAAGTATTGGACAGGGATAGCATGGGATACCGGTGCAACGCCTGTTCGAATTCCCTGTTCAGGTCGCTTCCAATACGCTGGCTGGGCGAATTTTCGTCACGGAATTCAGGGTACCGGTCTTCCAGTGCTATCAGCTCGTTCATCATCCGGTCGTACTCGAAATCGCTGATTTCCGGGTCGGACAAAACGTAGTAGCGGTAATTGTGATGCTCAATGGCTTCCCGCAGTTCCTCGATCCTGGCTCTGGCTTCCGATGGGTCCATGAAATACTGTTGTGAGAAGAATGTTAATAAAGGGATCGTTGCGGTATAAAATTAATGTTTAAATTTGTCTCAGTTGTGGTTTTCAGCACAATTTCTTGTGCATGAATGAAAAGGGAACGCCGTGAAAACCGGCGACAGTACCCGCTGCTGTGATCTCCGCAACACCAGGTGACAATCTTTGCCACTGTACCCGAACGGAAGGGAATGGGAAGGCGTTACCGGGTGGAGTAAGTCAGAAGACCTGCCACGACGGGGTCAATGTTCTTAGCTTCGGGATAAAAGCACTGGATAAAAGGTAAACCTCCTGCTCCGATCCGCTCAAGCTTCTGAATGTTGATTGAATAACAATCAATTTTCATGGTTAGCGAAAAGCCCGCTACTGGCCAGGGGTTCCGGCCCCTGTATCACGGCATCCCGATCTTGCTTGCCCTGGCAGGCGGGAATCCGGGGCCCGTTATAGGCTCAGCCTCAGATACCATTCACCTGAGGGAGGTCGAGATCATACATGCCGTGCCC
This sequence comes from uncultured Bacteroides sp., assembly GCA_964575235.1. Classification (GTDB taxonomy): domain Bacteria; phylum Bacteroidota; class Bacteroidia; order Bacteroidales; family SM23-62; genus SM23-62. The sequence goes on along the minus strand of CAZNQG010000051.1, from coordinate 14,518 downwards.
GTCCACAAGGCCCCTTTGATCTCATCTTCCCTGGATACCGTGACCATGGACCTGATGGCGGGCCGCAGCCTCTCGGAATTGCTTGCCTTCCAGCCCTCCGTCCACATCAAATCATCCGGAAGGGGCTCCCTGTCCACCGCCTCGTTCCGCGGCACGGATGCCTCGCATACGAAGGTTTACTGGAACGGGATTCGTTTGAATTCCGCCATGCTGGGCCAGGTGGATTTTTCACTGGTCCCGGTCTGGTTCCTGGACGAAGTGTCCCTGCTTTACGGCGGCAGCTCGCTCAGTGAGGGGAGCGGAGCGCTTGGTGGGGCAATATTGCTGGAGAGTGTTGGGGACTGGAACGATGGACTGTCCATCTCCCTGAACCAGGAGATCGGCAGTTACGGAACCTTCGGCAGCTACGGCAGGCTGGCGGCGGGCGACGACCGGGTCCGGTCGGATACCAGGCTCTACTGGACCCGATCCCGCAACGATTACCCCTTTCTGAATACCGATGTACTGCCCCAGCAGGAACAGCGCCTGGAAGAGGCCGGCTATGCGAACGGGGGATTCCTCCAGGAGATCCGTTTCCGGCCGGGTAAAAGACAGGAGCTGGCAGCCCGGCTCTGGTACCAGGAATCGGAAAGGGAACTGCCTGCCCTTATGAGCCAGGAAGGGGCGTCCAGGGAGGAGAACCAGTCCGACCGGAACCTGAGAGGCTCACTGGAATGGAAAATATACCCCGGCTTCGGATCCCTGATGCTGCGGACGGCCTTCACCGATACACGGATGCATTATTACCTGCATCACACTTACCTGGATTACCGGCAGTTTGATTCCAGGAGCGCGGAAAACAGCATGTACAACACGATGCAGGCGGACATACGCACCGGATCACGCACGAGAATCGGCCTCCGGGCGGATTTCAACCGTCACCATGCAGCCATCCTTGACCGGGTCAGGGATGAAGGTTACTCTCACCTGAGAAACGAAGGCAGCTTTACCCTTTCGGCACACCGGGAAAGCGGAAGACGATGGATCCTTTATGCCCTCCTCCGCCAGGAATGGTCCGACGGGCAGTGGCTGCCCCTCATGCCCTCGGCCGGGTTCCGTTACCGTATTACGGCAAAGGACCGCCTTTGGATGGACGGGAACCTGAGCCGGAATTACAATCTTCCCACATTGAACGACCTGTACTGGATACCGGGCGGGAACCCGGACCTGAGACCTGAAAACAGCTTCAACGGAGATCTGTCACTCACATACCGTGAAAAGGGCGAACGATTCGTGCTGGAAGGCTCCCTCCATGCGTTTGCCGCATGGGTGGAGGATTGGATTCTCTGGAAACCGACCCGCTTCCGTTACTGGGAAGCCGAAAACCTGGCAACCGTCTTCTCAAGGGGAACGGATGTGCAGCTTGGCGGCGACCTTCACCTGGGGCGCTGGCTGCTGACCCTGAAAGCAGGATACGCCTACACGCGCTCAACAAACCAGGGGGCGGCAACCGGGAACGACCTCTCCCGGGGAAGGCAGTTGATCTACATACCCGTGCATGCCGCACACGGGTATTTCAACCTCACCCGTGCGGGGTATTCCCTCAACTGGTCCGCCGGTTATACGGGTACCCGCTACACGCAGCCCGGCAGCGGGGAATACGATTTTACCGAAGTGCTGAATCCCTACGCCCTGCACGACATCCATCTGGGTAAAAGCTGGAACATCAGAGGGGTACGGAGCGGATTCCGCCTGAGCATCTACAACCTTTTTAATACATCCTACCAGGCAATCCGTTCCCGCCCCATGCCGGGGCGGAACGTTGCTCTGACCATAAACATCCGAATATGAAGCAAGCATTCCGTTTTATCCTGGCCGCTGCCTGCCTTGCAGCGGTCGTTTCCTGTGAGAATACCCCGGTTGACACCGGGGGCGAGCCGGCTGCCTTCGGCAGGGGCGTATTTATTGTAAACGAGGGACAATTCCTGGCATCCAATGCCTCCATATCGTTTTATGACCCGGCAAAGGATTCCGTGGAAAACAACATCTTTTACCGGGTTAACCAGGTTCCCCTGGGCGATGTTGCGCATTCCATGACCATCTGGGAAGATGCCGTTTTCACCGTGGTGAACAATTCCGGAAGGATCTACCGGACCGACCGGCACGAGATGAAGTTTCAGGGCAAGATCACGGGACTGACCTCCCCGCGCTACATCCTGGTGACCGGCGATGAGGAAACAACGGCAAAGGCTTACGTGTCGGACCTCTATTCCGGCAAGATCCTGGTCGTGGAGCCTTTTGAGGACCGGGTCATCGATTCGATCGACATGGCGGGGCGCCTTTCCACCGAGCAGATGATCGTCCACGAAGGCATGCTGTATGCAGCCTGCTGGTCCTACGCGGACATGGTGATGGTCATCGACCCGGCCACCGACAGCCTTGTGGATTCGATCCGGGTTGGCAAACAGCCCAACAGCATGGCGGTGGACCGGAACGGCCGGATCTGGGTCCTTTCGGACGGGGGTTACCCCTTCAGTCCCTACGGCCAGGAACCCGCTTCCCTTTCCCTTATTAATACGGGAACCGGGGAGGCGGAAACGATGAAGACCTGGGAGGACATCGACGCCTCGCCGTCGGACCTCTGTATGAACCCCGAGGGCGATTCCCTGTATTTTATCTCCGGTGATGTGTACAAAGTCTCGCTCGGGATGCAGGGCTTCGGGGAACCCTTCATACGGGCGCGGGGAAGGCAGTTCTACAGCCTGGGCGTGGATCCTTCGGACGGTACGGTTTATGTCGGCGATGCAGTTGATTACCAGCAGGATGGATGGGTATACCGCTTTACTCCGGAGGGCGCGGCGATCGATTCCTTCAGGGTGGGGGTGAACCCCGGGCATTTTTCTTTTACCACCGGGACGCAACAATAATGAGCCCTGCTGCGTCCTATGTTTGGAATGAAAAGCGTATTTTAGGCGGATGACGGGAAAGACACTTCTGGCGGCAATGGTTCTGGGCCTGGCTTCGGTCACAGCGCCCTCACAGATCAGCATGGGCGGGAAACCCCTGGATTACGGGTCCGCAGCGGCTGCCGTAGAGTGGGTGGAACTGGAAGAGCTCCGCGCGGAAGCCCTGCTCCTGGAAGACGAGTGGGTCGCCCTTACCGGAAGAAAGAGCCAGCGCATGGCGGAGGAAACCCCGCTTTTCCTTGACCCCGAACAGTCGGGCACATGGCAGGCGCATCGTGACGGCACCCTGGTCTGGAGGCTTGGCATACGGGGTAAAGGCGCCAGGGCACTGGGAATACGCTTCAGCCGGTATACCCTGGAACCCCGGGTAAGGATTTTTATCTACCAGCCCTCGGGCAAAATGGTCCTGGGCGCCTTCGGCAGCCACAACAACAAGGCTTCCGGAAGCCTCACGGCCGGATACCTGGCCGGGGAGGAACTGATACTGCAGATGGAAATCCCTCCCGGTCTCAGCGGCTACGGAGAACTGGAGGTCGGCCTGGTGAATCAGGCCTACCGGCCGGTGTTCGATGCACCGCCGGCCGGGGACCACTGGACCTACCGGTCGGGAGCCTGCAACGTAGACATCAACTGTCCCCCCGGCGATGAATGGCAGGTGGTGAAAAATTCCGTTGTCCGTATGTATGCCGGCAAGGAGCACTGCACCGGTGTGCTGATCAACAACACCCGGCAGGACGGGAAGGCTTACGTTTATACCGCCGCGCATTGCGTGTTCGATCTGAACCAGTACAAGGACCCCATTTTTTATTTCAAGTATGAGAAAAGGGTATGCAACGACACCGTCCTGCCGGCGGCGAACAGCATTTCCGGGGCCACCCTGCTGGCCACCGGCGACACCCTGGAGAACGAGCGCGATGCAGACAGCCTGGATTTCGCCCTGCTGGAGCTGAGCGTGGCCCCGCCGGATTCCTTCCTGCCCTACTTCGCAGGCTGGTACCGGGGCACGGAACCGGCCGAACACACCGTCACCATACATCACCCTTCCGGGGACGTGAAGAAGATCTCGGTGGACAACGACCCGCCCGGCACGGATCTCCACGACATCACTTACTGGGATCCCCAGGGGCTCATACGTGAATCCTTCTGGAGGATCTATGAATGGGACCTGGCCACCACGGAAGGCGGCTCTTCGGGCGGTCCCCTGTTCAACCAGGACCAGCTCGTGTTAGGCACCCTGACCGGGGGACTGGCCAACTGCGCGAAATCCGTAAACGATTATTACACCCGTATGGACTATGCCTGGGATTATTACCCGGAGCCGGCCAAACAGCTGAAGCACTGGCTGGACCCGGACGGTACGGGACTCATCAGCCTGGAAGGGATGGAGGGTTATCCCGGTAACGCCGACCGGTTTGAAGAACAAGCCAAAATCCTGCAGCTTTACCCCAATCCCGCATCCGAAATACTGACCATCGGATCCGGCCTGCGCGGGACAGGGAGAGCGGAGATCGGGGTTTTCGACCTTACCGGAAAGCAGGTCATTCAGAAAATGCATTACCAGGGGACAGACTGCATACTGGACATCCGGGAACTGCCCTCCGGCATTTATATCCTCAGGCTGAGGCAGGGGGATACCGTTTCGTCCGCGCGGTTCATGGTTGCACGCTGATGGTCCGGATAAACAGAATGACCCGCGGCCACCAAAACACGGTCCGGAACCTCCCGGAAACGGTGCGCAAACATGGAACCACTGCAACCCATCAGGGAACCCTGCCCCGTCATAAAACCCGGATACATATCCTGCTGTGGACTTCGTTCATCCTGCTTCTTGCACAGGCATGCAAGCAACCGGGAGGGCCTGCGCGTTCCCCGGATGAAGCTGGAACCGGTACGGATTATGCACGCGGGTTCCGCATCGAAAAACATACCGCTTACAGTATCCTGCACGTAGCGGATCCCTGGCAGGGGGCCTCGGGAGTACATCTGAAATACGTTCTGGTCCCCGATCCCTCCCCGGTCCCGGATACACTCGGGGAATTGCCTTTCGTGCGGATACCCGTAACCAGGGTGATATGCATGTCGACGACCCATGTGGCCATGATCGAAGCCCTGGGCAAGACCGGCACGATCGTGGGCATTTCGGGACCGGAATACATCTCGAACCCTTTGCTCCGGGAGAGGATACGAAGCGGAGAGGTAAGGGATGTGGGGGCGGACCAGTCCCTGGACTACGAACGCATCGTATCCCTGAAGCCGGATGCGGTGATCGCCTACGGGATTACATCGGAGATAGGGGGTATGGTCAGGCGGCTGGGGGAACTGGGCATCCCAGTGCTCATGAACGGGGATTACCTCGAGGACGAGCCGCTCGGAAAAACGGAATGGCTGAAGTTCATGGCCTCCCTGTACGGTATGGACCGGGAAGCCGACTCCATATTCAGGGGGATTGCCGGGGAATATGAAAGGTACCGGAAGATGGCTGCAGGGGTGGGGGACCGGCCCCGGGTGATGACGGGGCTTCCCTGGAAGGATGCCTGGTACGTTCCCGGCGGGCGATCCTATGCGGCTGCCTTTATCCGGGACGCAGGCGGGGATTACATCTGGTCGGGCGTGGACAGCCGGGAGGCCTTCCCGGTCAGCCTGGAATCGGTCATCGCACGCGCTGCGGAAGCGGATGTATGGATCAACAGCGGGAAGGCCCTGTCGCTGGAAGAGATCCGGCAGACGGAACCCCGGCTGGAACACCTGAGGCCTTATCGCGAAGGATCGGTTTACAACAACACGGCCCGCCTGAACCCGGGCGGGGGGAACGACTTCTGGGAGACCGGCGTCATGGAACCCCATCTGATCCTGGCCGACCTGATCCGGATCTTTCATCCCGGTCTGCTTCCCGGCCATGAGTTCCGGTATTACGAGCGGCTGTTCTGATCCTGTGTTTTTTGTTATCTTTAGGGACCCATAAATACGTTTCATCTATGGCCAGCATCAAGGAACTGAAAGACGATATCAATTACCTGACCTATGACCTGATCAGTGAATGCTTCACCTACAAGATCTACCATCCGGATAAGGGCGGCAAGGCGGACAAGGCCATCAGTGAAATTGTAAAACTTCGCAATGAATTGATATACAGGGTAAACCATCCTAAAGACAAAAACAATTCCAGCAAATTAAGGTCCTATTTCAACAAGATCCGGGAAGACCTCGGAAAGCTTGTGAAACTCGTGGAGGATCTTGGCAAAGATGGGTAAGGGGAGGAATATTTTTCTTTTCGGGGGACTCCTGATCGTTTTCCTGGCCTGTTTCCTGGGCGACCTGTTCCTGGGTTCCGTGCACATCCCGGTAAGGGACCTGCTTGGGATCCTGATGTCCGGGCAGGACGGGCAAGCGGAATGGATTACCATCGTAAGGGATTTCAGGGTGCCCCGGGCCCTGACGGCAGTCTTTGCGGGATTATCCCTTTCCGTCGCGGGACTTCAAATGCAGACGGTGTTCCGCAATCCGCTGGCGGGTCCGTATGTGCTCGGAATAAGCTCGGGAGCCAGCCTCGGGGTTGCCCTCCTGGTAATGGGGGCCTACCTGGTCTTTCCCGTAAGGGAGATCCATTTCCAGACCTGGGGCATCATTGCAGCTGCATGGCTGGGCTCGGGCACGATCATGCTCCTTTTGCTGCTGGTTTCGCTCCGGATCAAGGACATCATGACCATACTGATCCTCGGGATCCTCTTCGGGAGCATCACCATTGCCTTTGTCAGCATCCTCCAGTACTTCACACATGAAGCGTTGCTGAAAACCTTCATCGTATGGACCCTTGGCAGCCTGGGAAACGTTACGCGGGGACAACTGCCGGTCCTGGCGGGCAGCCTGACCGCCGGCGTGCTCCTGTGCGTTCTGAGCGTTAAAATATTGAATGCCATGCTGCTCGGCGAGAACTATGCCCGATCGATCGGGATCCATGTCACGGCCGGCAGGATCCTGGTGTTTGTCAGCACCAGCATCCTGGCCGGGACGGTTACGGCTTTCTGCGGACCGGTCGGTTTCATCGGCATTGCGGTTCCCCATATCGCCCGGCTTCTCTGGAAGACAGCCGACCACAGGATCCTGATCCCTGGTGTCATGCTTACAGGAGCCATTGTATTGCTGGTCAGCGACATGATCAGCCAGCTTCCGGGCTCGGACAGGATACTGCCCATCAATTCCGTGACGGCCCTGATCGGCATTCCCGTGGTCGTATGGATCGTTCTCCGGAATCAACGGTTTGCCAGTCTCGGATGATCATGGAAGGGCATGGAATGAATTATATGAAGAACTCGGACGGGAACGGGAAGACCTTTTCACGGAAGGGGAATGCCGGTCAGATCATCCGGTGCGGCGGACTGAGGATCGGTTACCGGAAAGGCATGCGGGCAAGCGTCCTTTCGGGTCCCCTGACCTGTACCGCAGGGGCAGGGGAACTGGTTGCCCTGATGGGACGGAACGGATGCGGGAAGAGTACGCTGCTGAGGACCATCGCCGGACTGCAGGATCCGCTGGGCGGGGAGGCATCCTTGATGAACCGGTCGGTCCGGGAATACGAGCGCAGGGAGTTTTCACGCCTGCTCGGGTTTGTTTCCACGGAGGTAGTCCGGGTCCAGGGACTCCGCGTGAGAGATCTGGTGGCCATGGGCAGGTACCCCCATACGGGCTGGTTCGGAAGACTCACTGCCCGCGACCATGAAATGACCATGCAGGCTATGGAAATTACGTCCATAAGCACCCTGTCTGAACGGAACCTGGATGAACTCAGCGACGGGGAAAGGCAGCGCGCCATGATCGCGAGAACCCTGGCCCAGGACACACCCGTGCTGATCCTGGATGAACCCACTGCATTTCTCGACCTGACCCACCGTTTCGAGATCATATCCCTGCTTGGGGACCTGGCCCGCCGTCACGGGAAGGCCATTGTATTCTCATCCCACGATCTTCAGCTCTGCCTTCAGGAAGCCGGCAAGATCTGGCTTATGGACGGGCAGGGCATGACGGAGGGTGCCCCGGAGGACCTTGTCCTGGGCGGACAGCTTGAGAAGGTGTTGCTGCAGGACAGTGAGGAAGGCTTCCGGATAGATCCGCAAACCGGTAATCCGACCGTAGGCAGGTCCCTGGAAAAGGCCGTTTCCCTCAGCGCCTCCTCGGAGGAGCTGGGACTGTGGACCGGCAGGTCCATTCTCCGTAACGGCATACGGGTCGAGGAAAATAAAAGGCTTCCGGTTCACGTTATCACGGATGAGAGCGGGAAGCACCCGAAATGGATTGTGGAAAAAAGCGGGGAGAAGGTTGAACTGAATAGCATTTATGAATTATCTTTATATCTCCGAACCATCGTATAACCAAACCCAATCATTATGAGCAATTCGGTTAAGAAAATCATTTCCTATTTCCTGATCGTCCTGGTACTGCTCTTTACGATCGTTGCATTGCTGGGCATCTGGGATATCATCTCGCTCGAGGACATCATAAAGAAAATGTTCGTTTCGCTGATGGTGGTTTTTGCCGCCGCAGCCGTCATCCTCTTTATTTTCTCCGTGCTGATCAAGGATAACGGGCACGGTGAATTGGATAAACCTTCATAACCGTAAAATGAACCAGGGAGAGCGGTTTTCGGGCCGCTCTTTTATTTTTGTTTGACCGTAAGTGTTTTTCTACACGCGACCGGATTCCTCGGACCTGACCCGATCCCTGAAACGAAGGTACAGTCCCAGTTTATAAGCATCCAGAAGCCTTAGGCCGGCCAATCCCTTTCGAAGCAGAAAGTCCCAGAAGGGGACGGACAGGCGGGATACCGTACGCAATATGCCGGAGTACCATGCGGACTCCATTTTTCGTGCCGCCTGCAGCAGCGTGATCGATTCCATGAAGGCCGGGTCGTCCTTCAGCATTGTGGTTATGGATGCCAGGTTCCTGACCGCTTCCCGGGTCTTTTCCAAATAGATAGCGTTCGGTTCCAGCTCCCCGTGGAGGACCGGGTTGTCGATGTGGCGGATTTCAATGCCTCTGCGGGCAAGTTCGAACCCGAAGAGGGAGTCCTCATGCCCGTATCCACTGACCCTTTCGTCAAAGGGGACCTTCCGGAGGACCTCCAGGGGTACGATGAAATTGTTGGTCATGAAGGACCGGTTGGGATCATTCGCCCGGACGTGCACCGGCTGGCTTTCCCTTTTAATCCCGTATTTCCAGTGCAGGCGCTTGTTGCGGACCGGGGGGCGGGGATCGTAAACCCTGCCCCCGCAGATCACCCGTCCGGGGTATTCCCGCACGGCATCCGCATAAGTTTGGAGGAAGGCATCGGACACCAGAACAGAGTCGCAATCCAGGAAAAGCAGGCTGGGCTGGTTTGCGTGGGAAGCAAAAAGGTTCCGTATCCTGGAGCGGCCGATGTTCTCATCCAGCTCACGGTAAAGGATACCCTTTTTCTGCAGGCCCCGGTTCATTTCCCTGTATGCGGGTTCGGATCGGTCGTCGATCAGGATGATTTCGGCATGTATTCCTTCTGCCTGTGTCATCAGGGATCCTGCCAGCTGCCTTACATCGGCATTGAAAACGGGGATGCAGACCGAAATCATGGACGGAGGGTAGGTTACTTCAAACAAAGGTAGGATTTATTATCTTTGCACAAATTTTATGAAGGCCCTTTCTAAATGGATATTTACAAGGTTATAACGGATGCGGTGCAGGACTTTCTGAAGGGATCCTACGGAAGGGTCCCCGGTGAAAAAGACCTCCAGATCCAGAAAACAAAAAGGGAATTTGAAGGGGATCTCACCCTGGTCGTATTCCCCCTGCTTGGCATCACCAAAAAATCGCCCGAGCAAACGGCCGGTGAGATCGGGTCTCACCTGGTGGGAAATTATAAGGAATTTGAATCGTTTAATGCAGTCAAGGGCTTTCTCAACCTGGTCGTGAATCCCCGCTTCTGGACACAACAACTCCTGGAGATAAGCAAGGATAAGCATTACGGCACCATTCCCCCGGGCGGGAATGCCCCCCTTTACACGATCGAGTTTTCCTCGCCCAATACCAATAAGCCGCTTCACCTGGGACACATCCGGAACAACCTCATCGGGCATTCCATTTCCAGGATCATGGAAGCCAACGGATGCCGCGTAAAAAAAGTGAACCTGGTGAACGACCGGGGGATACATATATGCAAATCCATGCTTGCATGGCAGAAATGGGGAAACGGATCCACTCCCGACAGCAGCGGAAAGAAAGGGGACCACCTGGTCGGTGATTATTACGTGATGTTCGAGCGGGCTTACCGGGAGCAGGTCAGGCAAATGACGGGAGAGGGTATCCCCGGGGAAAAAGCCGAAAGGGAAGCCCCCATTCTGAAGGAAGCCCAGGAAATGCTGCGCAAATGGGAATCGAAAGACCCGGAGGTTACGGCTCTCTGGAAGATGATGAACGGGTGGGTATACGAGGGGTTTGACCGCACCTATGACCGGCTCGGGGTTTCCTTCGACCAGATCTATTACGAATCGGAGACATACAAGCTCGGCAGGACCATCGTGATGGAAGGCCTTGAGAAGGGAATCCTCTACCGCCGGGATGACGGTTCCGTATGGGCCGACCTGAGTGATGAGGGTCTGGATGAAAAGCTCCTGCTGCGTTCCGACGGGACTTCCGTCTATATGACGCAGGACCTGGGGACGGCCTGCCAGCGTTACGAGGAATCCCATTTCGACACGCATATTTACGTGGTGGGAAACGAGCAGGATTACCATTTTCAGGTGCTTGCCCTGATCCTGAAGAAGCTTGGTTATGAATGGGCAGACCGCCTCTACCACCTTTCGTACGGCATGGTGGAACTGCCTGCGGGGAAGATGAAGTCCCGCGAGGGAACGGTTGTCGACGCGGACGATTTGATGGACGAAATGTTCGAAACGGCGCGGGACATGTCCACCGAACTGGGTAAACTGGACGGGTTCGGCGAGGAGGAAAAGGACCGGGTCTTCAGCATCATCGGGCTGGGGGCCCTGAAGTACTTCATACTCAAGGTAGATCCGAAGAAAAACATGGTGTTTGACCCGGTGGAGTCCGTCGACTTCAACGGGAATACCGGTCCCTTCATACAGTACACCCACGCGAGGATCCGTTCGGTCATGCGCAAAGCCCGGGAGGAGGGACTGAAACCGGGACTGTCCGGGGACCCGGACCTGAATCCAAAGGAAAAGGACCTGATGCGCCTGATCTATTTTTACCCGGAGACGCTGAGGATGGCCGCGCAGGAAAGAAACCCGGCACTGATCGCAAACTATTGCTATGAGCTGGCCAGGGAATTCAACCAGTTCTACCATGATTATTCGATCATGAGCGCAGAGACGCAAAAATTAAGGAAATTCAGGCTGATGCTCTCGGAGACCGTGGCCAGGGTCATTGCCTCGGGTATGGACCTTCTGGGTATCGAGGTGCCTGAAAGAATGTAGAGAAAACAGGATAAGGAATGTTCGAAAATCTATCGGAACGGCTGGACCGATCCTTCAAGATGCTGAAAGGGCAGGGGAGGATCTCGGAGATCAACGTTGCAGAAACCCTGAAGGATGTCAGGAGAGCCCTCCTGGATGCCGACGTGCATTACAAGATCGCGAAGAGCTTCACGGACATTGTAAAGGAGAAGGCCCTGGGCCAGAAGATCCTCAATTCCGTGAAGCCCGGCGAGATGATGGTAAAGATCGTCCACGACGAACTGGCCACCCTGATGGGAGGCAGCATGGAGGACATCAACCTGAAGGGGAATCCGACCGTAATCCTGATTGCCGGGCTCCAGGGCTCGGGTAAAACCACGTTCTCGGCCAAGCTTGCACACCATCTGAAAGGGAAAAAGGGAAAATCCCCGCTCCTTGTGGCCGGCGACGTCTACCGGCCTGCCGCCATCGAGCAGTTGAAGGTGCTTGGGGAACAGATATCCGTTCCCGTATACACGGAAGACGGCAATAAAAATCCAGTGAACATTGCAAAGCAAAGCATCCGGCATGCGAAGACCATGGGTTTCGACCTGGTAATCCTGGATACGGCCGGCCGGCTGGCCATCGACGAGCAAATGATGAATGAGATCGAGTCCATCAAGAAGGCCGTCGATCCCCATGAAATCCTGTTCGTGGTGGATTCCATGACCGGGCAGGATGCGGTGAATACGGCCCGCGAATTCAATGAACGACTTGATTTCAATGGGGTTGTGCTGACCAAGCTGGACGGTGACACACGGGGCGGAGCGGCTCTTTCCATCCGTACGGTTGTGGATAAGCCCATTAAATTTGTCAGTACCGGGGAAAAACCGGATGCGCTCGACGTTTTTCACCCAAGCCGGATGGCGGACCGGATCCTGGGCATGGGAGACATCGTTTCCCTGGTGGAAAAAGCGCAGGAACAGTTCGACCAGGAAGAGGCCAGGAAGATTCAGAAGAAGATCGCCAGGAACCAGTTCAATTTTGACGATTTTCTGTCGCAGATACAGCAGATCAAGAAGATGGGCAACCTGAAGGACCTGGCCGGAATGATCCCGGGCGTGGGCAAAGCCCTGAAAAACCTCGACATGGATGACGATGCTTTCAGGGGGATCGAAGCCATCATCCATTCCATGACCCCGGAGGAACGGGCGAATCCCGCAGTATTAAACGGTAGCCGGAGGAAGCGGATCGCAAACGGAAGCGGGACCAGCATACAGGAGGTGAACAGGCTTGTCAAGCAGTTTGACGAAACCCGCAGGATGATGAAACAGATGTCATCGGGCAAGAACCTGGCCAGGGCAATGGGCCAGATGCCCAAAGGTAGAATATAAAAAGCCATAACATGAAACTCATCGACGGAAAGGAAACAGCCAGCAAGATCAAGCATGAAATTGCGGAGGAGGTCAGGAAGATCGTGGCTTCCGGCGGAAAAAGGCCGCACCTCGCGGCGATCCTGGTCGGCACGGACGGGGCCAGTGAAACTTACGTGAACTACAAGGTTAAGGACTGCGAGGAGGTGGGCTTTAAATCCAGCCTGATCCGGTTCGATGAAACCATACCCGAGCAGGAACTCCTCGGGAAGGTCAGGGAACTGAACCTGGATCCGGATATCGACGGATTTATCGTGCAGCTTCCCCTGCCGGATCATATTGCAGAGACTCGCGTGATCGAAGCCATCGATCCGTCCAAGGACGTTGACGGTTTTCATCCCGTCAATGCGGGGAGACTGCTGATCGGAATACCCTGTTTCCAGTCCGCCACCCCCGCCGGCATTATCGAGCTCATCCGAAGGTACAATATCGAAACCAGCGGAAAGCATTGCGTGGTGATCGGGAGGAGCAACATCGTCGGGAAACCCGTTGCCGCCCTGCTGGCCCAGAAGCGGGACCCCGGGAATTGCACGGTCACGGTCTGCCACAGCCGGACCCGGAACATCAAGGAACTCTGCCTTCAGGCGGATATCATCGTAGCCGCCATGGGCCAGCCCGGCTTCCTGACCGCAGACATGGTTCCGGAACGAGCCGTGGTGATCGATGTGGGCACGACCCGGGTCAAATCGGCGGAAACCAAGTCGGGATTCAGGCTGAAGGGGGATGTCGATTTTGAGAACGTGGCCCCCAAATGCAGTTACATTACGCCCGTGCCGGGCGGCGTTGGCCCCATGACCCGGGTATCCCTGCTGCTGAATACCCTTAAGGCGGCAAAAAAAGAAGTGTACTCCTGACAGGCCTCCTGCATGAGGGGTACGAAAGGGATTCAAGGTTCACTAAAGCCCGAAGTAAAGGGGGATGTAACCGCTCTCCCTGACGACAAGCTGTCCCCTGAGGGATAATAACCACTGGTACAACTGGTAAGCCGTGGATGACCGGTCCAGGTCCTCCCGGATCACCGCATATACTTCCGTGGTATAGACGTATGTCCGTTCCTTGAGAGTTACGTAATCCGGTACTACCCCGTCGACCGCAAGCAGTTTCAGACTGTCGTTGGGAGCCATGAACTGCTCGAAAAAGTAAACGGTGTACCCCAGGCCGTCACGGTCGTGGGTGATGTGGTTTATGGGTCCCATCATCCCGTACAGGATCATTTCGGGCAGGTTCAGCATTTCGAGGTCTTTCATGACCAGTGACAGCATGAGTTCCTGACTGCCCGAATTCGGGTTCCGTTGGTAGGGATTTATCTCGGTATCCGTCCCGCCCACCTCGCTCCAGCGGGTGATGCCCCCCGTGTAGATATCCTGTATCTCTTTAACGGTTAATGAAATAACGGGATTATTAACGTTTGCGATAAAGACAAAGGCATCCAACGCGACCGGGGAGCTCGTAAGCACGACTCCCATGCTGTCGGCCAGTTCAATCTCGTCGGGGGAGGCTGACCGGGCCACGATGATGAAATCGGTGTTATTCTCGATCAGGTTCACATACGCCCCGTGGGTACCGCTGTGGATGATGCTGTCGCGGATGTACCGGGCGGTTTCGGGTTATGTTTCCGGAGAGGGCCAGATCCGGTAGGTTTCATAACCGAACCAGCTCGGCACCCAATCGTAATACCCCCCCAGGGCCTTGCAGGCGATCAGCACCGGAAGTGGATGGG
>CAZNQG010000050.1:0-24339 GCA_964575235.1 uncultured Bacteroides sp. | reverse complement strand
GTCAACCGGCTCCAGTTTCCGAAGCTTCATAACGCTCCGGTCCCGCCCGCTGGAACTCTTCAGACTACCGTCGTCGTAATCAACATAGGCGTAGAAGGTGTTCAGCTCGTTGGCGACCAGCACGGGTGTCTGGATGAACCCGACGTCTTCCTCGGCAAGCCAGTAGTTGTGGTGAAACTCTTCCCATACGTCGATGTAGTAGCGCTGGGAATTCAGGTTGCTGAAGATTACCTCTCCATACTGGTTGGTAAATCCCTCGACCAGGGGATTGTACTCGTCGATCCAGTCGTCCAGCGAGTTGTACAGAATTACGCTGGCATCCTGCACTGCATATTCCTCATAGAATTCCAGTACGATGACCTCCAGGCTGGTCGGGTACAGTACGTTGATGGTGGTCGTTGCCTTGTCGACCGAATGCCGCCCCTTGTATGCAAACAGGGTGACTATGTAGGTGCCTTCATGGGTATATATATGGCTGGCATCGTAAGAATTGGTCCGGGTGCCATCCCCGAAGTCCCATTCAAAATTATCGGCGTCCATCGAATTGTTGGTGAAGTACACGGCCTCTCCTACATCGACGATGTTCCGCGAAACGAAGAAATCTGCAATGGGGTCCCTGCTGCAGCTTGCCACGATCAGCGGAACGGCGAACAGAATATATGCTAATTTTTTCATGACTTTTTCAGATTTTCGGTTTCCTAGTCAATTGAATCCAAATTCTGTGCCAAAGCGGCCGTTATCTCCGTAAATCGTCCTCCTGGCGCCCCTGCTATTAATGATAAAAACAACTGATAAACAACAACTTAACTAAGCCTTGCCCGGTTGGGCCCAGGGACCTTGCCCCGCTGTGATTTTACAGGTTTTCCAGCACGAAATCCGTCATTTTCCAGTAGAGGTGGATCCTCGTTTTCTGCCTTACCCCGTGGGCCTGGTTGGGGTAAAAAGCCATCTCAAAAGGCTTCCCGGCCTGGATAAGCGCCCCGGCAAAGTCCACGCTGTTCTGGAAGTGGACGTTGTCATCCGCCATACCGTGGACCAGCAGGAAATACCCCTTCAACCGGTCAGCGTAATGGATCGGGGACCCGAGTAAATACCCGTCGGGGTTTTCCTGCGGGGTGCGCATGTAGCGCTCGGTGTAGATTGTATCGTAGTAGAGCCAGCTGGTCACGGGATAGAGGGCGATGCCGAGCCTGAAGACACCCGCTCCCAGGGTCATGCACAGGCTGCTCATGTACCCTCCGTAGCTGCCTCCCCAGATCCCGATCCGCGTCGAATCGATCCAAGGAAGCGATCCCAGGTACCTGGCCGCCGCTACCTGGTCCTTCAGTTCCAGTTCCCCGAGGTGCATATAGGTTGCCTTGCGAAACGCCTCCCCCTTCCCGTCGGTTCCCCGGTTATCGACACACACGATTACATAGCCCTTCTCAAGCAAGAGGTAATTCCAGTCGGAGGTTCTCCATTCATCCCTCACCTGCTGGGATTCCGGTCCCCCGTAAACATACATCAGCAACGGGTACTTCCCTTCTTCGCTGAACCCTTTCGGTTTGTACATGTACGCATTCAATTCAATTCCCTCCGGGGTCTTTATGGTGAATAACTCCTTTTCGGGAAGCCCGTAGGTTTCAGCCGTCTTTTTAAGTGCTTCATTATCCTCCAGCACGCGGATCCGGTTTCCCCGGGAATCGTGCAGGGTAATGATTTTGGGCGTGGAGGCAGAACTGTGTGTATGTATGTAATAATCAAAAGTTTTACTGAATTCTGCCGTATTCCAGCCCGGCTTTCCGGACAGCTTCCGCTTTCCGCTGCCGTCCAGGCGGATGCTCCACACATTCGATTGCAGGGAGGATCCCTCATAGGAAGTGTAATACAGCAGTCCCCGCTGCTGATCGTAACCCAGGAAGTCGATGACGTCCCATTCCCCCGACGTTACCGCTCCCAGCTCCCTGCCATCCGAATCATACAGGTAAAAATGCTGGTACCCGCTTCTCTCGGACTGAAAGATAAACCTGTCACCGCCATCCATGAATACCACCGTCTCATCGTTTGCTTCCCGTATATATGATTCGTTGCGTTCTTCCAGGATCACCCTGCTCCTGCCCGTACGGGCGTCAGCAATCATAACATCCAGCTTGTTCTGAAGCCGGTTCAGCCTCAGGATGCACAATTCACCGGGACGCCCCGTCCACTTGATCCGGGGAATGTACTGGTCCGTCTCCTCCCCGGTATCCATTTCCACGGCCTTCCCGGTCCCCAGGTCTATTACACGTATACTGACCTCGGAATTTGCCTCCCCTGCCTTGGGGTATTTGTAGCTGTACCATTCCGGGTACAATCCTCCGTAGGTCGTCATGTTGTAAAGCCTCACACCCGTCTCATCGGTGCGGTAATAGGCAATCCTGCGGCTGTCCGGCGACCAGGTAAAAGCTTTTGAAAAAGCAAATTCCTCCTCGTAAACCCAGTCGGGAGCCCCGTTGATGATCCGGTTACGCTCCCCGTCAAAGGTGAGTTGCCGCTCCTTGTTCCGCTCCAGGTCATAGACAAAGAGGTTGTTGTCCCTTACGAAGGCCACTTTGCTCCCATCGGGCGAGAAGGAAGCAAGCTGTTGTTTGCCTGATCCGGAAAGGAAGCGGTGTGATCCATCCTTAATATTAACCACGTAATAATCCGCCAGATAGCTGTGCCGGTATACCCGTATTTTGTCGAGCGCAACCAGGATCTTGCTGTCGTCTGCGCTGAACTCGTATTCCTCCAGGCTGCCTACGCCCGGGCGGTTGAGTTGTTCCGGCCTGAACAGCACTTCCCTGAACTCCCCGTTCCGGTAGCTGTATTTCAGGATGGCATTCCCGTCCAGCAGCGTAAAGTGCTCACCGTCGTTCATCGGGCGCAGCCCGCTGAGGTCCGCTTCCGTAAATATCCTGTCCCGGAAGACATCGTCAAAGGTTATTTCGCGGGCAGGTCCCTGTCCCCAAACCGGCAGAAGCGGATACATGCCCAGTAATAAGATTAGAATGCAACGGAATCTCATATGTTTAGACCTTTACAGAAATGAACGTCACTCATATTCAAGCGGTATAAATGTACTATTTTATCCCAACCGCCGGCAATGACTTTTGGCATTTAAAAGGGTTTGGTATTCCTGCATTATAATTATCTTTGCATTCTTTAAATTTAGAATTGATTCCAATAGCATGATCAGCATCACATTTCCGGATAATTCCGTGAAGGAATTCAAGGAGGGGGTCACAGGATATGAGATCGCCGAGGATATTTCGACCAGACTGGCCCAGGAGGTTTTGTCCATAAGTGTGAACGGGGATTTGTGGGACCTGACCCGGCCGATCCGGGAGGATGCGCGTATTTTACTCCACAAATGGGACGATGAGGATGGAAAGCATGCCTTCTGGCATTCTTCGGCCCACCTCATGGCCGAAGCCAT
The DNA here is from genome assembly GCA_964575235.1 of uncultured Bacteroides sp. Taxonomy (GTDB): domain Bacteria; phylum Bacteroidota; class Bacteroidia; order Bacteroidales; family SM23-62; genus SM23-62. The sequence goes on along the minus strand of CAZNQG010000050.1, from coordinate 20,903 downwards.
CGAGACCCTTTACCCGGGGACGAAATTCGGGATCGGGCCCGCCATCGAACAGGGCTTTTACTACGACATAGATCTGCCCGGGGGAAAAGTCCTTACGGATACCGACCTGCCGAAAATCGAGAAGAAAATGAAGGAGCTGGCCTCTAGAAACCAGAAATACCGGCGCAGGGATGTTTCCAAGAAGGAGGCACTGGATTATTTCGGGAAAAAAGGCGATGAATACAAGCTGGAGCTGATCCGGGAGCTTGAAGACGGATCCATCAGTTTTTACGAATCCGGGAATTTCACCGACCTGTGCCGGGGACCCCATCTTCCGGACACATCGAAAATCAAGGCGATCAAGCTGACCAGCCTGGCAGGAGCCTACTGGCGGGGAGACGTCAAGCGCAAACAGCTCACCCGGGTTTACGGGATCACCTTCCCAAAACAGAGCCAGCTGGACGAATACCTGGACCTGCTTGAAAAAGCCAGGGAACGGGATCACCGCAAGATAGGCAGGGAGCTGGAACTGTTCACTTTTTCCGCCAACGTGGGACAGGGACTGCCTCTCTGGCTGCCGAAAGGAGCGTTTCTGCGCGACCGGCTCGAACAATTCCTTAAGAAGCTGCAGGTACAGTACGGTTATGAACCCGTCATTACACCGCATATTGGCCAGAAGGAGCTTTACGTGATGTCCGGCCACTGGGATAAATACGGACAGGATTCTTTCCGGCCGATTTCCACGCCCATCGAGGGGGAGGAATTCATGCTCAAACCCATGAACTGTCCCCACCACTGCGAGATATACAAAAGCAAGCCCCACTCCTACAAGGAACTTCCGATTCGCTATGCCGAATTCGGCACCGTTTACCGCTACGAACAGAGCGGTGAACTGCACGGTCTCACCCGGGTACGGGGCTTCACACAGGACGACGCGCATATATTCTGCCGGCCCGACCAGCTCAAGGAGGAATTCATCAAGGTCATCGATATCGTTCTCTATATTTTCAAATCCCTGGATTTCAACGATTACATCACACAGATCTCCCTGCGCGACCCGGAAAACATGGAAAAATACATGGGCACGGACGAAAACTGGGACAGGGCCGAAGAGGCGATCATCGAGGCCACCCGGGAAAGGGACTGGATGCCGATACCGTGATCGGCGAAGCGGCTTTTTACGGTCCCAAGCTGGATTTCATGGTCCGCGATGCCCTGGGCAGGAAATGGCAGCTCGGCACGATACAGGTCGACTACAACCTCCCCGAGCGTTTTGAGCTTGAATACATCGGCGCGGACAACCGGAAGCACCGCCCGGTCATGATACACCGTGCTCCTTTCGGCTCCATGGAACGCTTCGTAGCCGTGCTGATCGAACATTCCGGTGGAAAATTTCCCTTATGGCTTACTCCCGACCAGGTGGTCATCATACCCGTCAGTGAAAAATTCAACGATTACGCCCAAAAAGTTTTAAAATATCTAAATAATTACGATATTCGCACTCTGATTGACGAGAGGAGCGAGAAGGTAGGTAAAAAGATAAGGGACAATGAGTTAAAGAAGATCCCGTACCTCCTTGTAGTGGGGGAAAAAGAAGAAAATTCCGGTTCGGTTGCCGTCCGAAGGCAGGGAGAGGGAGATAAGGGCAGCATGAAGTTGAAGGAATTTGCTGAAATGCTTGTTAAGGAAACGGATGAACAGTTAAGAAAAGCAGACTGATTTTAATTAATTAAGGAGGACCGAAAAATAGCAGGACCAAATCCCAGACATCGAAATTTCAGACCGAGGGAAAGACAACCCCAGCACAGGATCAACGAACGTATTACATCCGCCCGGGTCAGAGTTGTCGGAGACAACATCGAAAACCCGGGTATTTATTCCATCCGCGAAGCACTTGCGATGGCCGACGAATACGAACTTGATCTGGTTGAAATTTCACCGACAGCCGATCCGCCCGTCTGTAAAATAATTGATTATCAGAAGTTCCTTTACCAGCAGAAGAAGAAGCAGAAAGAGCTTAAAGCCAAGTCGACCAAAATCGTCGTAAAGGAATTGAGGTTCGGTCCCAACACGGACGACCACGATTATAATTTCAAGCTGAAACATGCACAGAAGTTTTTAGAGGACGGTGCCAAGGTCAAGGCCTTCGTTTTTTTCAAGGGCCGTTCAATCATCTATTCCGAAAAGGGGGAAATCCTCCTTCTGAGATTTGCACAGGATCTCGAAGAACTCGGAAAGGTCGAGCAGATGCCCAAGCTTGAAGGAAAACGGATGACCATGCTGATCACGCCGAAGACCATGAAGAAGAAACAATAAAATAACCGTAAACACATACAGGATGCCGAAAATGAAGACAAATCCGGGAGCAAAGAAGAGGTTCTCAACCACCGGAACAGGAAAAATCAGGAGAAAGCATGCTTATAAGAGCCATATCCTAACCAAGAAATCCAAGAAGAGAAAGCGGAATCTTGGATATTACGGTGAAGTGGACAAGGCCGACCAGAAGAATATAAAGCTCTTGCTGGGCATGAAATAGAGATCAGTAAGCGAAGAAATTACATAACCGGAATGATTGAGCATAAAAGTGCATAAGAAGGGCTCCGGCCCTGAGATCTGCCGCTCACCATTCGAAAACCAGGAAAAATGCCGAGAACAGTACATTCAGTAGCCTCGAAACAGAAAAGGAAAAAGGTACTGAAACAGACCAAGGGCCAGTTCGGAAGACGCAAGAACGTGTGGACCGTGGCCAGGAATGCTCATGAAAGGGGACTCCGGTACGCCTACCGGGACCGCCGCAAGAAAAAAGGCAATTTCAGGGCGCTGTGGATCCAGAGAATTAACGCCGGGGTCCGCCAGTACGGCCTGTCTTATTCGGAATTCATGGGCAAGTTGAGCAAAGCTGGGATCGAACTCGACCGTAAGGTGCTGGCAGACCTTGCCATGAACCATCCCAAAGCTTTCGAAGCCATCGTAGAAAAGGTGAAATCCACATAACGGGCTTTTACAAGGAACAGGGGGCTGTCCCGCAAGGGGCAGCCTTTTTTTGTGCCCATCGTAATTAAAAGACACTATTTTTACAGATAAAATCAACAGACATGCAAATTGCGATCATAGGTTACGGAAAAATGGGCAGGATGATTGAGTCCATCGCCACGGCAAAGGGGCACGTCATCGGAGCCCGCATCGATATAGACGACCAGGAACAGCTTTCTCCTGAGCTTTTGGGAAAGCATGACGTGGCCATCGAATTCAGCAGGCCGGAAACCGCCTACGACAACATATCCCGTTGCCTGGATGCGGGGATTCCGGTCGTCTCCGGTACCACCGGTTGGACCGCACGCCTGGGCGAAATCATTGAACGTTGCCGCAGGGAAAACGGATCCTTCTTATATGCATCCAATTTCAGCCTTGGGGTGAACATCCTTTTTTATATGAACCGGCAGCTGGCTTCCATCATGAGCCGGCACGATCAGTACGATGTGCGGATCCGGGAGGTCCACCATACCCAGAAGCTCGATGCACCCAGCGGAACCGCCATTACCCTGGCGGAGGACATCCTGGGTCAGACCGGGCTTAAGAAGGGATGGACCCTCATGAAACCGGGACAAAACAACGAAGCATCCCCGGGAGTGAACGGTACCCACGATACCGGGAACGCCGGAAGGGAAAAGGGGATCTCTCCTCCGGACCCCTTCCCCCTGCAAATAGAGGCTGTACGGGAAGGAAAGGTTGCCGGCGTGCACGAGATCATCTACGAATCGGGGTTCGATGTCCTGTCCCTCCGGCATTCGGCAAAAGACCGCAGGGGGTTTGCCACCGGGGCGGTCCTGGCTGCAGAATTCATCCGGGACAAGAAAGGAGTTTTTACCATGAAGGAAGTCCTGAATTTATAAGCACCTCCTGGATGATTGTTACTGCAAGGAAATACATCGCATTCGGTGCAATCGCGGTCCTGTACACGCTTTTCGTTATCTGGATCGGGATTTACTGGCTCCTTGCGGCACTGCCCCTGATTTTTGATTATTTCATTACCCGCTGGCTTCCCGTGAAAAAAATTGCCGGACTCATCCGCCTCCCGGCCATCCTGAGAGAGATCCTGGATTGGACGGGGGCCATCCTGTCGGCCATGCTGTTTGTCCTTATCGTACGAACCCTGTTCATCGAGGCATACACCATCCCCACCCCGTCCATGGAACAGAGCCTTTTGGTGGGGGATTACCTGTTTGTAAGCAAGCTCAGTTACGGTCCCCGCATCCCCAGTACTCCGCTTGGCTTCCCCTTTACACACAACACCATGCCGTTTTCCAGTACCCGCAAATCATACAGTGAAATCATCCAATGGCCATACAGAAGGCTTGCCGGGTTCGGAAAAATCCAGCATAACGACGTGGTGGTCTTCAACTTCCCGGAAGGAGACACCGTAATCGTACAGTTACCCGACCAGAATTATTACAGCCTCATACGCAATTACGGCAGGCGCACCATCCGCTCCCAGTACGATCTGGTCAGCAGGCCGGTCGATAAGCGTGAAAATTTTGTAAAACGTTGCATCGGTATGCCGGGTGATACGGTCGAAATCAGGCATACCCGGGTGTACATCAACGGCCAGCCCCTCGAAGAGGTCCCCACCATCCAGCACCGGTATTACGTCCGGACCAACGGCCAGCGCATAGATTCCGCAACCATGGCCGGCCTGAAACTTCAGAGCACCCGTCAGCAGTACGATCCCAGGCTGGAAAGCTATGTTTTCGCCATGACGGCCGGGCAGGCGGAAAAAGTTACGGAACTGCAGAACATCCGGTCCGTCACGCGGCTCGAAAACACCAACCGGCACCTGGGCTTTTATTCGAATTTCCCTTACAGTCCCGAGTTCCAGTGGACGGAGGACAATTACGGCAAACTGGTCGTACCCCAAAAAGGTAATACCGTAAGACTACGCCCGGCCAATCTGCCGTTGTACAGGAGGATTATTGAAACCTACGAAAGGAACCGGCTTGAACTCCGGGATAGCATTATTTATATTAACGGGGAACCGCGAATTTCTTATACCTTTGGCATGGATTACTATTTCATGCTCGGGGATAACCGGCATAATTCGGCAGACTCCCGGGTCTGGGGGTTCGTACCCGAAGACCATGTGGTGGGAAAAGCCGTTTTCGTCTGGCTGTCCATTGACCGCACCCAGCTGGGATGGCAGCGGTTCCGGTGGAACAGAATGTTTAAAAAGATTCTTTAAATCTTAGAAGCGTATCATGCTAGCAAAAATCCGCAGTATCCTTTCCAATAAATACTTACGTTTCGGGTTTACAGCAACCCTTTACATCCTCTGGGTCATCTGGCTTGGAAACTACTGGTGGTTGTTCGGGCTGATCGTAATATTCGACATTTACATCACCAAAAAAGTCAACTGGTCGTTCTGGAAAAGCCGGAAAAAGAAAAACAGCGTATGGATCGAATGGCTTGACGCGCTGATATTCGCAGTCATTGCCGTCACCATCATAAACATCTTTCTTTTCCAGAACTACAAGATCCCCACTCCCTCGATGGAAAAATCCCTGCTGGTCGGGGATCATCTCTACGTGAGCAAGGTTGCCTACGGTCCGCGCATCCCCAATACGCCGCTGTCTTTTCCCTTCACGGCGAACACCATGCCTATCGTTGGAGGCAAGTCATACCTGGAATGGATCAAGCGGCCTTACAAGCGACTGGCCGGCTTCGGGGATGTTCAAAACAACGATGCCGTGGTTTTCAACTTCCCCGCCGGTGATACCGTAGTGGTCCGCTACCCGGAGCGCAGTTATTATTCGATCGTCAGGGACTATGCCATGCAACTGAAAGAAAACGATGTGCGCAACGGCCGTCAGGAAAGAACCTGGGAGGCTTACATGGCGGAAGGCAGGCGCCAGGTTTGGGATGAATTCGAGATCGTATACCGGCCGGTGGACCGCAGGGACAATTACATCAAGCGATGTCTTGCCATCCCGGGCGACACCCTGCTGATCCGCGAGGGCAAGATTTTTATCAATTCAAAACCCGTAGAGGTATTCAAGGGCGTTCAGCACCGTTATTACGTCCAGACCAACGGCACCCCGATCAACCCTAAGGCATTCGAACGGCTGGGGGTCGCCAGGGACGACCAGGAGCAAATGGGCAGCGGCTACATCATCCCCCTTACGAATGAGAACGCGAAGAAGCTCGAGAGTTTTACGAATGTGATTTCCGTGAACAAATACCACAGCCCGAGAAACGTATACAATTATCAGATTTTTCCCCACGATTCTGCATACAAGTGGAGCCTGGACAATTTCGGTCCCCTCTGGATGCCCTACAAGGGTGCCACCGTTCGGCTCAGCCTGGACAATCTGCCCTTTTACCGGCGGATCATCGAAGCTTACGAGGGCAACAGGCTGGAAGTCAGGGACAGCACGATCTTCATCAACGGGGAAGCAACCGGTGAATATACGTTCCGGATGGGATATTATTACATGATCGGGGATAACCGGCATTATTCATCCGACTGCCGTTACTGGGGTTATGTGCCGGAGGATCATATCCTGGGAAAGCCAAAATTCATCTGGCTGTCGATCGACCGGGACAAGCGCTTCCTGGGAAAGATCCGCTGGAAAAGGATGTTCATGTCGACCGATAAGATCTGAAGCTCCGAGCGGGGTATACGCAGGCAGGTATTCCCGGTGAACCCGGGTGTCCGTGTTAAAAAGGAAAATCCTCCATTTCGATTGTCTCAAGCTCCTCGATCTCGGGCTTTTCAGCCACCCGGTGGATTTTATGACCATCCACGAAAATGGCCTTATGGGGCCGGGTGGGACAGGCATATTCACAGGCTCCGCAACCCACGCATATCTCCGGCTTGATTTCCGGGAGAGTCAGGCCGTTCCGGTAGGGCACCATGGTTACAGCCTGTGTCGGACAATGTTCCGAGCAGGACCCGCAAGCCGTATTCTCGGAATAAACCACGCAATTTTCCAGGATGAGATGGACCTGGCCAAGCTGGGTGGTCTTCTTGGCCTCGATGGACAGGGAGAGGATGGCTCCTGTTGGACATACCTCCGAACACCGGACGCATTCAAAATTGCAGTAATTGGTCGAATAGTCCATATGGGGCTGGAGGATACCGGCCGGTCCGTATTCGTTCAGTGAAGGCTGCAACACTCCCGTCGGACAGGCCGAAATGCACAGGTGGCAGGCCGTGCAGCGCCCGGTAAAATGATCCAGTCCCAGGGAACCGGGGGGACTGACGGCAAAATGCTTTACAGGACTGATTTTCGTTGGTATCTTGTTCTCAACGGCAGGGACCGGGAGCTTTGGCTGGTCAGGGCCTGCAGCCGGCGTGACGGATTCCTCCCCGGGGGAAGTATCATCCGGCAGGGGCAGGCTGTCCGGCGCCGGCATGCTTCCCGTATCCCGGCCCAGGGCACGGTGCGACAGCCCGGCCAGGGCCATGCCGGTCAGCAGGAGCCGGTTTATGACCTCCCTCCTGCCCGGGTTTGCAGGGTTTTCGGATCCTGGGAGCACAACCTGGGGGGCAGTCGCGAGCCGAGTCCGCTTTCTGCCCGCCGGTGAAAGATACTTGATGGCATCCTCCGGGCAAACCTCCAAGCAGTTGAAACAGCCCACGCATCTTGAAAAATCCACTTCCAGGTTCTTCACATCGATGCAGGAGGCCTTGCAGGCAAAAGCGCATTTTGCGCATTTCGTACAACGGTTTTCAACCATCCGTATACGGAACAGCGATGCTCTGGATATAAGTCCGAGCAGTGTGCCAACGGGGCATACCGTATTGCAGTAAAGCCTTCCGTGATAAAACGAGAACCAGATGACCGCAACCAGCATCAGGGAGGGGATGATGTACGACAGTCCCCTGGCAGGGGTAATGTCCTCCGGGTACAGGATATAGGCATTCATGCTTTCAAAAAGCCCTGCAAGCCGGTTGTTGACCCATAAATAAACCGGCTGGCCCAGGTCGGAAAAAATGCGCCCGAAGATGCTGTAGGGATCCAGCAGGTTGACGCCCAGAAGGGTACCTCCCGCCAGCAGCAGGAGGATCGGAAGGGCAAGGAAAAAGTATCTCCAGAAGTGCCGGGGCCTGCCAAAACGGTAACGGTGGGTTTTCTTTACGGTTTTGCGTCGGACCCGGCTTATTATGTCCTGCAGGATGCCCAGGGGACAAATCGCACTGCAGTACACTCGCCCGAATAGTGAGGTCAGCACCAACACGGCGATAAAACCGGCAGAAGCCACGCCGAGGGCGGTCAGGAATTTAACGATCGAGGGAAGGAATTGCAGGTAGGTGATCCCACGCTGAATGCCGGTGGGCACTATCTCCCTGAAATCAAGGAATATAAACCCAGTTGAAAGAAAGAAAAGCAGGGCCAGAACGACCCTGAGGATCTTCAACCGCGCCTGTGTCATGCCTACAACTGGATCCTGTTTATGTTCAGTTTCGAAAGATCGATGGTGCCCAGGTTCATTTCAGCTGCAATCCTGATATGCCCTATCTGAGAAGGTTCCTTGGCCAGGAACTTGGTGGCGGCTGCATCGGCGGCAACCATATCGGATGTTAGGATCTGGAACTTGCGGGTTTCCACGTCCGCAACCGAAACTCCCCGGGGACCGTTTTTCATCAGTACCCTGTATCCGTCAACCACATTCAGGTCGGGTTTTATCGCGGTGGTGAAATCCGCAATACATTGATGCAGGTCGTTGGCATGCCAGTATCTTCGGTCCCATACCGCTCCCATAAGGTTTTTCATGGACACACACAAACCGGCACCGCCGTGATGCTTAAGTATCGGGACGTTGATGAATACATCCGATTCCAGTATGAGTTCGTGAACGTATGCCTTTTTCAGGACCTTCCCCCCGGGTATGTCGATCTCATGGTACCTCCCCTGGCTGTTACCGGCCACGATGGTTGCGCCCGCATCCTTGGCGGCTTTTTCAATCCCGCTGTTCCTGTAACAGCGTGTCCATTCGTTGATGGTGTGATCGAATACGTAAACATCCTTCGCACCGGCTGCCAGGCAGTGTTCCACGATACGGGCGACCAGTTGGGGATTTGTATCGGCGGCCCTTTCGGGAAGGGCATCCCACCCGATGTTCGGCTTTATGACCACCCTCTGTCCCTTCTTCACGTATTTCTCCATCCCGCCCATGCTCTGGATGGCCCGGTCAAACATGGTCCCCGGTTCGCCTCCCCGGATGGCCACAAGATCATAATCCTGCATATTCAGGGTGTTCCCCCATAGTTTCCTGTATCCTCCCATGGTCATTACGGTTCCGGCGGCTATTCCGGCCCCGAAGCCTTTCTTTACGAAATCCCTTCTTTTCATTTTCTGAAGCAGCTTTTATCGATGAATAAATCCTCCCCGAAATAAAATCCTCCGAAATTTACGATTATCTGTCTTAAATATTGTTTCCGGCATCCGGATTTCAGATTAAATTGACTGAATCTAAATAATTCTGCTGATCCCAAGGAATCGCTGTTTTTGAAAAACGTTTAACTTTACCGGCAATACAGGCCAGGCATGAAGATCCTATACTATGATTGTTTCTCCGGGATCAGCGGGGATATGCACCTGGGAGCGATGATCGATCTCGGGGTTGAACCGGACTACCTTATTTCCCGGCTTGGATCCCTGAACCTGGAGGGTTACCGGCTCGAAATCCGGAAGGACAAGCGGAAGGGTATTTCAGGCACCCTTGTGGACGTGGTACTGACGGATGGCGGGAAACACGGACAAAAACAGCACAGGAACCTGAAAGACATCAGCCGGATCATCCGTGACAGCGGTCTGGAAAAGGCGGTGAAGGAAAGAAGCCTTACAATGTTCAACAGGCTTGCCGAAGCAGAAGCCAGGGTCCATGACCGGCACGTAGACGAGATCCATTTCCACGAGGTCGGGGCCATCGATTCCATCATCGACATCGTCGGCGCCGCCATTTGCATCGAATACCTGAAACCCGACCGGGTCATGGCATCGGAAGTGGAGCTCGGGGGTGGATTCGTTGAATGCGAACACGGGACCTTCCCGGTCCCCGCACCCGCAACGGCCGAGATCCTTACGGGCGTGCCGGTACGCAGCGGTGCGGCATCTTACGAGGCCACCACCCCCACGGGTGCCCTGATCCTGGCCTGCAACGTGGATGAGTTCGGTCCCCTGAAAGGACTCCGGATCACCAGGACCGCTTACGGCATCGGGCATAAGGATGTGGAGATACCAAACGTCCTGCGGGTATTTCTGGCCGAGGAAGAGGTCGAGCGAATATCCCCGGTCCCCGGCGAAAAGGCCTGGATCCTGGAGTGCAACATCGACGACATGAATCCGGAAATGTACGATTACGTCATGGATACCTTGTTCGGGCTCGGGGCAGACGATGTATTCATCACACCGATCATCATGAAAAAGGCCCGTCCCGCCTCCAAACTGAGCGTTCTTTGTTCCGGAGACAGGAAGGAGGCCCTGAACGAAGCACTGCTGATGCACACGACAAGCCTCGGGGTGAGGAGCCACGAGGTGGATAAAACCATACTGGAACGCGAATTCACCAGGGTGAATACACGCTACGGGGAGGTTACCGTAAAAACCGCGATCTACAGGGGACAGAAACTGAAATCCAAACCGGAATACGAAGACTGCGTCCGGCTGGCAAGGGAACACGGTGTGCCCGTTCACAGGATCTACCAGGAGATATCGGGATTGCTGAACCAGGAGGAATGAAGATGGATACGAAGTTGCAGGATAAATACAAACGTCTGATTGCATCCCTGAAGAAACTGGATGGACTTGCGCTTGCATTCTCGGGTGGAGTGGATTCCACCTTCCTCCTGTATGCCGCACAAGAGGCCCTGGGCGACAGGGTCCTCGCCCTGACCGTGCGTTCCCCCTACATACCCGAATGGGAGATAGAGGAAGCCGGCAGGATGGCCCGGGAACTGGGGATTAAGCATCATGTCCTTGAGGTGGGCATACCGGACCAGATCCTGCACAACCCGAACGACCGCTGTTATCTTTGCAAGACTTACCTGTTTAACATGTTGGGGGACTTTGCACGGAAGCAGGGTATCGGGCATATAGCGGACGGTTCCAACGCGGACGACATATTTGAACACCGGCCGGGCCTGAAAGCGCTCAAGGAGCTCCGGGTACTGAGTCCCCTGATGGAAGCGGGTTTGACCAAGTCGGACATACGGACCCTGTCCAGGGAAAAGGGCCTGGAAACCTGGAAGAAACCTGCCTATGCCTGCCTGTTGACCAGGATACCCTACAATACCAGGATCAGCAACGCCCTCCTGAGAAAAATCGAAAAAGCCGAAACCTACCTGATGGAACTTGGTATTCGTGCCGTCCGGGTAAGGGTTCACGACAACCTGGCCAGAATTGAGACGGAACCCATGTACATCGACAGGATATTCAAAGAAAAGATGGCCACCAAGATCTCAAGGCAGCTCAAGCAGATCGGCTTCTCCTTTGTCACGCTTGACCTGGAGGGCTACCGTATGGGCGGGATCGAAGAACTATTCAAAGACAAGGACTATGACGGGAAGGGATGAAATCAAAAAGCTGCTGGACGAACTCCGTACCGGCAAAATCGATACCGGGGAGGCGATGGATCGCCTGGGCGAACTGCCTTTCAAAGACCTCGGACACAGCAAGGTCGATAACCACCGTGAACTGCGGACCGGTTACCCCGAGGTCGTATTCTGCGAAGGGAAAACCCCCGAGCAGGTATGCAGCATCATGGAATACATGGCCAAGCAGAAGGTCAATATCCTGGGCACCCGGGCCAGCAAGAAGGTTTATGAGGAGGTGAATAGAAGGATCCCGGGTGCAGTTTACAACGAACTCGCTCGGATCATCACCCTGAAACAGGCGGAGATCAGTCCCACGAAAACCTATATCGCGATTCTCACGGCCGGGACCTCCGACATGCCGGTCGCCGAGGAAGCGGCCGTCACAGCGGAATTTTTCGGGAACAGGGTCAAACGGTTCTTCGATGTGGGAGTTGCAGGGATACATCGGCTGTACAGCAGCCTGGATGAAGTCAGGAAAGCCAGGGTTATCATTGTGATCGCCGGTATGGAAGGCGCACTGCCGAGCATTGTCGGGGGACTGGTGGACAAGCCGATCATTGCCGTTCCGACGAGCGTCGGCTACGGGGCAAGCTTCAACGGGCTGGCCGCACTTCTGGGCATGCTGACAAGCTGTGCCTCGGGCGTCAGCGTGGTAAACATCGACAACGGGTTCGGTGCAGCCTATATCGCAAGCATGATCAATAAAATCTGAAATGCAGGCCGAGGGAAAAGTACTGCTGAGCACCTCCTATTTCGGTCCGGTCCAGTATTTTACCAAGTTTCTGCTCTATCCCGAAAGGATCATCGAACAATATGACCATTACGGGAAGCAGACCTATCGCAACCGTTGCATGGTTTATGGTGCCAACGGGAAACTCAGCCTCAGTGTTCCCGTCCTGAAGGGGACTGAACATAAGTCACATGTGCGCGATGTCCGGATCGATTATTCCAGGAACTGGAGGAAACTCCACTGGAAGGGACTGGAATCGGCGTACCGGCATTCACCCTTCTTTGAATTTCATACCGATGAGATCCGGTCCCTCCTGGATAAAAAACACGAATACCTGATGGACCTCAACCTTGAGATCCTGGATTACCTGCTGGAGGTCCTCGAGATAGAAGGGGGCTACTCACTGACCGGGGAGTATGCCGGTGCGGAAGGGATTGGGGCCATGGATATCCGGGATGCCATCCATCCCAAGAAGGGGTTTACGGCTGATGCGGACTTCAGGCCCGAGCCTTACTTCCAGGTATTTGCCGAACGGCAGGGTTTCCTGGAAAACCTGAGCATCGTCGATCTGATCTTCAACGAAGGCCCGAACGCCCGGTCCGTTCTCGAACGCTCCATCCGCAGGGATTAGGTTCCGGCACCGGGAAGTCCGCCGGAATCCAATAGCCAAACCATCCCTTTCCGGTCGCTTCAGGCCGGTTATGCATGTGGATATGATGCGGATCTAGAACCTGAATCCGAGCGTGGCCATCATCTGCTGGTTGTTGGTCTCTATGTCGGCTCCCCGGGTGTCTTCCGGGATATAGAGCCAGTAATGGTAATCGTTCATACGGAGAGCATAGGCAAGATCGAAGAAGAAATGCTTGCTCCTGATACCCAGTCCCCCGTTCACCGTCACATGCCATGCATCGGCATTGGCTTCCGAGGATCTGTAGGGACTTCCGTAAAAGGATGTGCCCCCCCGCAGGTACATGGGTCCCAGGTGAAGCTCCGCCCCGGCACGCACATTGTGCGCCGCCTTGTATATATCGCGGATGCGGTCGTTCTGGTCCAGCAGTTCGTAATCGGCGCTGTGGCTGTCCATGCTGGCCATCCTGTAATCCATGTATTCGTAATCCGCACTGATGATGGCGAGCCTGCCCAGCTGAACCGCCACACTGCCGATGGCTTTATAAGGGGTGCGCAGCCAGTAATCGAATTCGTTGGTGGGGGACTGCAGGTAGTACTCCGGCATGGAATATTCCAGGTCAAAACTGGAGGACATATCGGTGTAAAAGCTTTCATGGATGTTGTAAAAGGTAGGAAGATGGAAGGCGGCACCGATACGGATCAGGCTGATGGGCCGGAAGATCAGTCCAAACTTGAAGGTATACCCTACTCCCCTGGTATCAAGCAGTTCCCTGAACGTAAAGGAATCGAAATAATCCACGATCAGGGCATCGTCCGCCTCCGTGTGGCTAACCTCGGAAACATACCGGAGCCTGTGGATACCAAAAGTGGCTCCCAGGTAAAGCCGGTTGCTGTAATTGGCCCCGATGCTGATCGCATATTCGCCGATCCCGCCGGATTCCTGGATCCTCCTCTGCTGTGTCTGGCCGTAATACTGGTTCCAGAGCTCGTTCCAGAAACCCAGGGTATCCAGCTCCAGCATGTAGGTCTCCCATGCAAGTCCCTCGTAAAAAGGATCCAGCAAACCCGGGTCGTCCATGGCCCCGGCTGTATTGTTCGCATAATTGGTGAAGTTGTCCAGAAGGCTGGAGCTGTTTTCGCTCCCTGGAAGCATAACCCCTTTCATGTTGGTGTTACGGTTGAAGCTGTTCAGCTGGTTATAGCCCAGGCCGAAGGCAACGCCTACCCAGCCCTGGTCCTTGCCCGTAAGCTTTGTATGCACAAATCCCAGGTTGTTCACCAGAAAGCGATATCGGCTGTCCTCCCTGGTTTCACCCAGGTAATCGGATGATGTAACGTCGTAAAGAAGAGTCGGGGTAAAGGTCAGTTCTGTACTCCGGTATACCCCGATCCCTGCGGGATTCATGCTGGCAGATGTAAAATCGCCACCCAGGGCTCCGAAGGCACCCCCCATGGCGACCGCCCTGGCCGTTCCCCCGTAAAAATTCTGGGAATAACGGAGTGCATCCGTTTCGTTCTGCGCCATGGCGGACAGAAGGATACAGGATGCAATCAGTATGGAATATATTCTTTTCATTTCATTGCTTTTAATTAGATACAGGTTCTGCTTTCAACCAGATGGCTGATCAATGCTGAATAAAGTGACAGTTCAACTTTGCCTAGCGTCTCCTGCCTCCGCTTGAAGAGGACGATCTGGAACCGGATGAGGAGGAACGGCTCACCGAGCCTGAAGAGCGGCTAACGCTACCGGACGAGCGGCTCACCGAACCCGACGAACGGCTCACCGAGCCGGAGGACCGGTAACTGGATCCAGACGATCTGGATGGAGTATAACTGCGCGATGACCGGCTCGGACTGTATGAGCGGTAGCTGTTGCTGCTTGATCTTGAGGGCGTCGAGCTAGAGCGGTAGTTTGAACTGCTTCCGGGCCGGGTGTACGTTGACCTTGGCGTGCTCGATTTGTACGTGGAGCTGCTCCGTGTGGAACTGCTGTTATAGGTCGGTTTGTACGCCGTCCTTGGCCTGGTGTAGGTCGGAGTGTAGCTCTGCCTTGTCGTCGTTGTATACCGGCTCGTATTGTTACTCCGTGTGGTATACCTTGAAGCGCTCCTTGAAGGGTCGGTCGATAGGCTGGGGTTCGCCCTGCCCTTACCGTCTCCCGGTTTCTGGTCCGTGCCCCGTACGGTGGTTACCGTCCTCGAGTTGCCGCTTGCATTGGTGTTCCGCTGGCTGTTGCCCGTATAACTCGCCCTGGATGTCGTCGGTGTTTTCTCCTTGTCACGCCCGTAAGCATTGCCCTGGCTCCCCTGGTTGCCCTGCATGCGGCTGCGTGAGTTTCCCGCGTTAGCCCCGCTTGCCGTTATGGCCGAATTGCGGCGCATATTATCGGTGTTTCCTGATCCACCGGTGGTACGGGTTGCCGTTCCACCGGAGCCGCCTGCTGTGGTACCCCTGGTCCTTCCATAGGTCCCGGAAGCCGTATTCATCTTCTTCGGGTCCGTAACGGTACGGGCCCCGTAGGTGGTGTACCCCGAACGCGATGACCTGGGACCGTATGTATATGTCTTGCCCCGGCCATAATCGCTGTAATAGGCGTAGGGTGTCGGGTAATAATAACCTCCTCCATAATACCCGTCATACCATCCGTGGCCGTATCCCCTCCAGTATGAGGAATAATAACTTCCATAGCCCCATCCGGGATATCCCCATCCGGGATAGCTCCATCCGTAGTACGGGTACCCCCAGCCAAAACCGGAATATCCCCAACCCCATCCGAAACCGAGGCTAACGGAGAACCTGGGTCCCCAGGACCAGGGATCGTAGTACCAGGGATCGTAATACCATGGATCGTAATACCCGCTGTAATACCAGGGATCATAGTAGTTGTATCCCATGTATGGGGAATGGAAGCGGTTTATTCGTGCCGTATAGGAGGGATACTGGTTTACCGTTCCGTAATAGTTGTTTATCACCGGAGGCTGGCTTCCCTCATCGTAGTATGCATAGCCGTAATCCCCTTCCGGTCCGTAGTAGGTGGTATCTTCATACGGTTCGGCCTCGGAATAGAACGATTCTTCTCCCGCCCCCTCCTCCAGGGAAAGCCGGTACTTTTCATAATCGCTCAGCTGATTTTCCTCTGACTTTACCGCGCCTTGTTCCGCCTGTACTTCAGCCTGAGCCATCTCGTTCTGCATCCTTGCGTCACGGGGCGTATAGTAAAGGTCGTCGTATTCCGTGACACCGGCCCTGTATGTAGAGGAGCATGCCCCCATCATCAGGACCAGTACCGGGATGATTCCTATTTTGATCAAAGTTTTCATGGTTAATCCTCCAGATGGTTCTTTTACCTGATAAAAAGCAAATACCATACCAAAAACGTTCCGTCAGGGCTGAAAATAAAATTCACCTCGCCTTTAATATCTTTTCGATTATTGCTTAATTTGCAGCTTTTGAGATTACAAAGATACGGAATGGCAAAAGAACTCACACCAAGAGCGGAAAATTATGCCCAGTGGTATAACGACCTTGTGATAAAGGCAGGCCTTGCCGAGAACTCCGCGGTCAGGGGTTGCATGGTAATCAAGCCTTACGGATATGCCATCTGGGAAAAAATGCAGTCCATCCTGGACGGAATGTTCAAGAAAACCGGGCATTCAAACGCATATTTTCCCCTTTTGATCCCCAAGTCTTTTTTCAGCAGGGAAGCAGCCCATGTGGAAGGATTTGCCAAGGAGTGTGCGGTCGTAACCCATTACCGGCTGAAGATCGATAAAAAAACCGGACAGATCGTGGTGGATGAGGATGCAAAACTGGAAGAAGAACTCATCATACGTCCCACTTCGGAAACCATCATCTGGAATTCATACCGCAACTGGATCCAGTCCTATCGGGACCTGCCCATCCTTGTAAACCAGTGGGCCAACATCGTCCGCTGGGAAATGAGAACCCGCCTGTTCTTGAGGACCGCCGAATTTCTTTGGCAGGAAGGGCATACAGCCCATGCTACAAGGGAAGAGGCCATGGAGGAAACCGAAAAAATCATCAACCTGTATGCCGATTTTGCGGAAAATTATATAGGGGTGCCGGTTATCAGGGGAAAGAAAACCGAGGAAGAGCGGTTTGCCGGTGCAGTGGACACCTTTGCCATCGAGGCCATGATGCAGGACGGGAAAGCACTTCAGTCCGGCACAAGCCATTTCCTGGGACAGAATTTTGCCAGGGCATTCGATGTGCAGTTCACCACACAGGAAGGAAAACTGGATTACGTCTGGGCCACCTCCTGGGGAGTCTCCACCCGGCTTATGGGTGCCCTGATCATGGCACACTCAGACGACAACGGATTAATCCTTCCTCCCAGGCTGGCACCGATCCAGGCAGTGATCGTCCCGATTTACAAATCGCAGAAGGAGTTCAACAGGGTACGGGAGCAGGCCGCCGTAATAAAGGCAGAGCTGGAAGCATCCGGAGTGTCCGTCAAGCTGGATGATCGGGATACACAAAAGCCCGGCTGGAAATTCACCGAGTATGAGATGAAAGGGATTCCCGTTCGCATTGCCGTGGGACCGAGGGACCTGGAGAACAACACTGCCGAGGTCGCACGCCGCGACACCCTTGAAAAACAGGTGGTCCCCAGAACCGGACTGGCGGGGTTGGTGACCGGGCTGATGGAGGAGATACAGCAAAACATTTACCGGAAATCCCTGGAATTCCGGAACAGGAACATTTACCGTGTCGACGACTGGGAAGAGTTCAAAGACATCATGAAAAACCGGCCCGGATTTATTCTGGCGCACTGGGACGGCACGCGGGAAACCGAGATTCGCATCAAGGAGGAAACCAAAGCAACCATACGCTGCATCCCTTTTGATTCTGAAACCGAGAAAGGAAAATGCATTTATTCGGGTAAACCTTCCAGTCAGAGGGCCCTATTTGCCATAGCCTATTAACCCACCGTCATGAGCAAGGAAAAGGAAGAAATCAAAACCAACATCCTTAAAAGCCTGAAGGATAAATCGGCAGTCAAACAGAAAGTCCACGACAACACCCTTGCGGTTCTGGCCGACGTGAAGGACATCCTTATGGAGCTGAAGGAGCAACTGAACGCAAAACTCCAGGATACAGACCAGAGGGTACACCTTGAATATACCGACAACGGCCTTTACGGAGCACAGATCAAGATCGCCGGGGACCTGCTGATCTTCGCAATGCATTCCAACGTTTTTGAGTTCGATCGCGGTCACGGTGTTTGGAAGACCAGTTATGTTCAGGGGGATAAAATGGCTTCCTACTGCGGCATCATAAACATTTATAATTTCCTGGCGGATTCTTTCAAATACAACCGCACGCAGGATCTCGGATACCTGGTCGGAAGGATCTTCGTCAACAAGGATCTTTACTACTTTACGGAAGGCAAGCGGCAGCTGGGTTTCTTTTTCAATAATTTCGGGAACGAGAAAATAAACAAACAATCCCTCACCCGGATCATTGATCTGGCGATCAACTATACCCTGGAATTCGATCTCCTCGTACCGCCATACGATACGGTCAAGATTGCATCCGTTGAACAGATCAGTGACCGTATTCAGTTATCCAAACTTAGAACCGGCAAGCGGCTTGGCTTCCAGTTCAACGCCGACGACGTTACCGCCAACGGTTAGATCCCCCGGCCTGCGGAAAAAATAAGGAAGCACCCGTGAATTTCGCATCTTTTTCCTTATTTTACCCATACAGACCAATCCCGGAGCCCATTGAATAAATGCATCCTGTTTTTTCTGCTCGCTGTCATAAATCTGCCCCTGAATGCGGCGGGACCGGATACGAACACCTACGACACGCTGAGGCTGCTCGCAGGTTCCAGGATCATTCTGCCCGGGACCAGCGTGAAGTTCGACAGGGATACCACCATCGTGATACACAGCGGACTGAATTACAAGGTCCGGTACCCACGGGGGGAAGCCGGTAACATTTTTTTCGATTCCCTGGAAATAAAGGCAGACCGTTACCGCTGGACCCAGCGTCTTCATGATATTGTGATCGTCTCACCCCGGCGGCCGGATGTCACCGACACCCTGCAAACCCAGGTCAGTGCCGATCCGTTCCTGTCCCAGGGAGGCAAGATCATACGATCGATACGCCATGTAAAACTTAAACCCTTCGGTCCCACCATAACCGACACTGCCCGCCATGCAAGCACCCCGCTTGAGAAGTTCGGCAACGACATGCATCGTTTAACCCAGGACAGGGTTATCGAGAATCATTTGCTATTCTATAAAGGTGACCTGGTCGATCCGAACGAATTTGCAGACAACGAAAGGATCCTCCGTGAACTTCCCTTTATCCAGGATGCCAGGATCCACATACAGGAATGCGCGCCGGGCTCTGACAGCGTGGATGTCCTGGTCCTTACCAAGGACAATTTTTCGATCGGGATTGGCGGGGCCTTGAACGATTACGACGCAGGCAGGTTGAGTTTGTTTGACAAAAACCTGTTTGGGCTTGGTCATGAACTGCAAATGGCTTTTTACTGGGATGCACAGCGGTCGCCGTGGACGGGCAACGAGATTTTCTATGTTATGAATAACCTCGGAGGATCCTTCATTAACTCCAAAATGAGATATGCCCGGATTTTCGATTCAGAAAGCTACCAGGTTGAGTTGCATCGAAGGTTCTTTACACCGGACATCAAATGGGCGGGGGCCCTGAACCTGGACCGTACACGGGTAATGCGGCACATCGAATACCCGGATACAGTGGATGAAACCATGCAGGTAAAATACAATATCTACGACGGCTGGGTGGGCCGATCCTTCTACCTGAGTTCAGCCCGCAGGCATACAAGAAACCGGCTCAATTTCGTCATCGCCACCCGTTTCTACAGGAACCGGTTTATTGAGCGCCCGGATGTGTCCGAAACCAGTTTTTATGAATTCCATAACAAGAACGCATGGCTGACCTCCCTTTCCATATCCTCCCAGACCTTCTTCAAAAGTAACCTGATCCTCGATTTCGGGAGGACCGAGGACGTGCCGCAGGGGATGCTGGTTACCCTGACTGCGGGACCGGAGATCAACGAGTTCAACCGGCGGTTATATGCTGGCCTGAGCCTCTCCCAGGGAAGGTATCTCGGTAATTTCGGCTACCTCTTTACACGGCTCGAAGGGGGGGGCTTCCTGAGGGATTATGAATTTTTCGAGCAGGGAGTGGTCAATGCCCAGGCCAGGTATTTCACCCCTCTTTTCATCGTCGGACAATTCAAATTCAGGCATTTCGTAACCCTGTCATACGTCAGGGGTATACGTAGGTTTGAAGATGAATTCATCGATATCAACGGCAACGGAGGCATCCGCGGATTCCGTTCAAACCTGCCGACGGGTCAGCAAAAGACCATCCTGAACTATGAGGCGGACGCGTTCACGCCCTTTTTTCTCTACGGGTTCCGCTTTGTCGGTTTTGGATTCATCGACATCGGAATGGTGGGTCCCGAATACAAGAAATGGCATGACGGGGAATTTTACTCGGGACTCGGGATCGGAATCCGTATCCGGAACGAAAGGCTGGTATTCGAGACCATAACCCTGCGGCTGGGATATTATCCCAACCATCCCGAAAAAAGCTTCCCCCTGTTTCTCGATGTCTACGGGGAACAGCGCCTGAATCCGGATAATTTCTACGTCACCAAGCCGCGGATCATTGCTTACGAATAAGGAAATCTCAACGAATCAGATTGATTACATTTGTAAAAAAGAACCCGATGCTGGACAGCTTCAGGGATTATTTACGATCCAACCGGCTCTGCAAGAAAGGAGACCGGATCCTGGTTACCGTAAGCGGTGGGATTGATTCCATCGTGCTGCTGGACCTTTTCATTTCAGCCGGGTACGATACAGGCGTCGCCCATTGTAACTTCCATCTTCGCGGGCAGGAATCAGACGGGGACGCGGAATTCGTGGAATCCCTCGCCCAGGGCTACGG
>CAZNQG010000049.1:0-25279 GCA_964575235.1 uncultured Bacteroides sp. | reverse complement strand
CCTACAGGCAATTGATCGTTTGGGATCCGGAAAAGCAGGAGATCCTGGGCGGTTACCGCTTTCACCTCTGCGGCGAGAGAAAAAACCGGGATGACTGCAGCCATGTTAAGCTCGCCACCGAAAAGTTGTTTGATTTTTCGGATAAATTCAGGAAGGAATACCTGCCGGATGTTATCGAACTCGGAAGATCCTTCGTGCAGCCGGCGTATCAGTCCACCAGCCGTCAGAGCAAAGGCCTGTACGCCCTGGACAACCTCTGGGACGGTCTGGGAAGCCTGGTAATCGATTACCCGGACAAGGAATTCTTCTTTGGGAAGGTGACCATGTACCCGAATTACAACCAGCGGGCGCGCAACCTGATTCTGTATTTCCTGGAAAAACACTTCCCGGACAATGAGAACCTGGTCATGCCCAAGATTCCCCTGGAAACCAATATGGACCGTAAGGAAATGAAGCAAACTTTCACGGGACGCAACTACCTTGAGGATTACAAGATCCTTTCCCAGAAAGTCCGGGCTTTCGGGGAAAACATACCTCCCCTGATCAATGCATACATGAGCCTGTCGCCCTCGATGAAAACTTTCGGAACGGTGATCAACCCGGCTTTCGGGGATGTAGAAGAGACCGCCATAATGATCACCATAAACGATGTCTACAAGCAGAAGGTGGAGAGGCACATTGCCAGCTATGCACCGCAGAGCAAGTACCAGATCTTCCGATTGATCAACCGGATCCGCAGACTGAGGAAGATCTACGGCTCCTCCAGGAAGGACGACCGGAAAAGGGACCTTGTATAATCCAGCAGGCCCGTATGTTTTCCCCGGGCATACCTTCGCTATTTTTCCCTCAGTAGGCCCGTATGTTCCTGCCCTTGATGAAGTTTATAAAAGAGTGATTGACTACGACGTTGCCTCCCGGGGTCGGGTAATCCCCCGTGAAGTACCAGTCCCCCTTATGATCGGGACAGGCCCGGTGCAGGTTCTCAACCGTCTGGTAAACGATTTTCACTTGCGCCTGTATGTTTTTGGAAGTTAGAATTTCTCCGATCTTGTCTGAAATCTGTTCGTAGGTAAAAGGTTCATAGATTCTTTTTACATGGTTGACCACCTTTTCCATGGGTTTGCCCTCTTCAGCCACAGCAGCGTTGAAGACTTCGTTGATCACGTTTTCCCGGCCGCTTTCCCTCAAAAGGGAAACGGCAGCCTGGAAGGCCACGAAATCCCCAAGTTTGGCCATATCGATGCCGTAACAATCCGGGTAGCGGATCTGGGGAGAGGAGGAAACGATGACGATCCGTTTGGGACCGAGACGGTCCAGGATTTTCAATATGCTTTCGCGCAGGGTGGTGCCCCTGACAATGCTGTCGTCGATCACAACGAGGTTGTCCAGGCCTCTGCGGATGGTTCCGTAGGTAATGTCGTATACGTGCCCGACCAGATCCTCCCTGCCGACATCCTGGGCAATAAAGGTCCGAAGTTTCACATCCTTAACCGCTATCTTTTCCACCCTCGGCCGCTGGCTTATGATCCGTTCGATGTCTTTCGGGTTTAATTCGCGTGCTCTTTCAACAAGGATCTTTCTTTTTTCCTTATTCATGTAATCCTCGACCCCGCGGATCATGCCGTAAAATGCCGTTTCTGCGGTATTGGGTATGAAGGAGAAAACCGTGTTCTCGATGTCGTGGTCCACGGCCTTCAGGATGTCGGGTGTTAAAAGGTTGCCCAGTTTTTTGCGTTCCCGGTAGATGTCCCGGTCACTGCCCCTTGAAAAATAGATCCGTTCGAAGGAACAGGCCCTTTTCTCCATGGGCTTGCGGATCTCTTCCATGGCAACCCTTCCGTTCTTTTTGACGATGAGGGCATGTCCGGGTTCGATCTCCTGTACTTTTTCCGTTGGCACGTTCATGACGGTCTGGATAACGGGCCGCTCCGAGGCCACCACGACGATTTCCTCGTCCCGGTAATAAAAACCCGGGCGTATTCCCCATGGATCCCGGTAGGCAAAGGCATCCCCATGTCCTATGAGTCCCGCGATCAAATGCCCGCCGTCCCATCGCTTGCTTGCCTCGTTCAGGATCCGGGCAACATCCAGGTGCTCGGCGATCATTTCCGAGATCCTGGCATTCGGATGCCCTTTGTCCTTGAAGCGGTCAAACAGGCGCTGGTTCTCCATGTCAAGGAAATGGCCGATCTTCTCAAGAATGGTTACCGTGTCCGAGTAGTCCTTTGGATGCTGCCCCAGCTCGATGAGTATGTTGAAAAGTTCCCCGGCGTTGGTGAGGTTAAAATTACCCGCGAGCGCCAGGTTCCTGGACTTCCAGTTGTTCTCTCGCAGTACGGGATGGACGTTGTCAAGCTTGTTCTTTCCGTAGGTGCCGTATCGCAAATGCCCCAGGTAGAGTTCTCCGGCAAAGGGAAGATTCTTCTTTGCCCAGTTGGCATCCTTGAAACGGTCGGGGTGTTTGCGTTCCGGCTTCTTGAAATCGGAAGAAATCTTCCTGAACACAATGTTGATGGCTGCATCGTCGGCCGAGCGGTGCCGGAAGATGTATGGGCTTCCCGGGGCGGTATCCAGACTGATGCATGCCACTCCCGCTCCATCCTGTCCGCGGTTGTGCTGCTTCTCCATCAGCAGGTAGAGCTTGTTGAGCCCGTACTTCCAGGAACCGTACTTGTATTGGTAATATTCCAGCGGCTGGAGGAGCCGGATCAGTGCAACCCCGCATTCGTGTTTAATCAGCTCGCTCATTCATCCTTTTTATGGTCATCCGTTCGGCTATCTTTCCGGGAAATCGATGATATCGTAAACGATAAAAGCCGTCGGGAAGTCCCTCTGTATCTTGTTCAACAGTTTCTGGGCCTCGGACTTGCTTCTGTATCCCCCGACGTAGACCTTGAAATTCGGGTCGTCGTAAATAACGTCGTTCCGGATGCCTTCATACTTTCTAAGGAATTCCGCTTTCGTTTCGTAAGCCTCTTCCCTTGAATTATGTGTGGATCCGGAATAGATCCTGATCCAGTAAGCCGGAATGCCCCCCAGCTTCCGGTTCTGTTCGATAAAAAGCAGCAGGATCTCATCCAGCTTCTTTTCCTGAATGATACGCACATCCCCTTCATGGGATCCCGGAAGGAACAACTGGTCTAATACAGGCGATTCGGATTCCGTGCGCGAAGGTTCCTGCGCGTTTAGAGCCATTGTTAATAAACTGGAAATCAGCAGGGAAATTAGTATTCGATGCATGGCCCGGGATTCTGGGACAAAAATAAGAAAAAAATTCAGCCCTGAAATAAACGAGGAACTACGGGCGGATAATGTTCTCAAATGAATATTTTGTTAAATTGTAGCTCCATTTGGAAATGAAAAACGCCTCTCATCCATGATAAGAAAAACCGAAACCCTCCTGTTACTGGTAATTCTTCTGGCACTGCTGCGGGTCTCTCCCGCATGGTCTGCGACAGACCCGCCTGCAACGGTCCATGGAATCTCGATGGAAACCGATACGATCGTTCCGGATGTTCAGAACGATCCAGAGCACACCACTCTGGAGCATGCGCCGTCGGAAGACGCTGTGTCGGAAAATAAAGGGTCTGTACATGAAGGGGAGGAATCTCATGAAGAAGGCACAGGCCACAGCAACATGTACCCATTGCTGTTCATCATCATTGCGCTTATCATCGGTGCGGGTACCCGGCACTGGCTGAGAAAAAGTCCCCTTCCCTTCACGGTTTCCCTGCTGATCATTGGACTGGGACTCGGAGCGGCCAACCGCCTCGGCTGGTTCGAGGTCTGGCACATCGGCTCCCTTGCCCTCAACGTGGGCTTCATGGGACAGTCCCTCGACTGGGCCGGCAAGATAGATCCCCACCTGATCCTTTATGTATTCCTGCCTACCCTGATCTTCGAAGCAGCCTTTGCCATGGATGTGCATACCTTTAAGAAATCCTCTACCAATGCCTTCATGCTGGCCGCTCCAGGGATCATCATTGCCCTGGTGCTGACCGCTGCTATCATCATCGGCATGGAGAAGTCGGGGATTGGATTTGCCGGCTGGGGATGGCCCATGGCCCTTCTGTTCGGTACGGTGGTCAGCGCCACGGACCCGGTGGCCGTGGTTGCCCTGCTCAAGGAGCTGGGAGCAAGTAAAAAACTGGGAACCCTCATCGAAGGGGAATCCCTGCTTAACGACGGGACGGCCATCGTGATCTTCATGGTCCTTCTTGCCGGCATAAGCGGAGCCGGTTCGGAAACATCCCCCATCGTGGAGTTCATCAAGGTCGCTTTCGGGGGTGCCGCCGTGGGTTTATTTTTCGGCTGGCTGACGATCCGCTGGGTAAAAAAGGTGTTCAACGACGCCCTGATTGAGATCACCGTGATCGTGGCAGCAGCTTACCTTACCTTTTTTGTGGCCGAACATTTCCTTCATGTGTCCGGTGTTCTTGGACTCGTGGCTCTGGGACTGATGATGGCCGGCGTCGGCAGGACCCGTATCAGTCCCGAGGTGGAACACTTCCTCCATGAATTCTGGGAACTGGCAGCATTTATTGCCAACACCCTGATCTTCGTCATCGTTGGCGTGGTGATTGCCAACAATTCCCAGTTCACGGCCGATGATTTCCTGAAGCTGTTCATCATTTACATCGGGGTTCACATTGTGCGCGCCATCGTAATTGCGGTGCTTTACCCCGTGATGCGCCGGGCGGGTTACGGGCTTCCGAAGAAGGATTCCATAGTGCTCTGGTACGGGGCATTGCGCGGGGCCATCGGGCTGGCCCTGGCACTGATCGTTGCAGCGGATGCCAGCATCGACCAGGAGATCCGGGATGAATTCCTGTTTATGACCGCGGGACTGGTAACCCTCTTTTCGCTGATCAATGCCACAACCATCAAGTATGTCGTGAATGGGCTGGGCCTGACCAAAATAGCCCCGGCCAAGGCCCTTATGATGATCGCGGCAAAGAGCTACCTGCGCTCCAGCACCGAGAATTCCATCAGCAAGTTCAAAAAGGACCGCTATCTGAACCGTGCCAACTGGGATATCGTTATGGACTTTCTTCCCGAGAAACCGGATACCGAAAACGAAGAAGAGCTTCAGCTCGATTCAAAAATTGCCGAAACCCGCAGAAGGATTCTGGAGCGTGAAAAGAGCAGTTACTGGAACCAGTTCCGCGAAGGCATGCTGGGTCCCACGGCAGTCCGCAGACTATCCGATGCAATCAACGAGATCATGGATGAAGGGGGACTGATCTCCCTGGCCAAGCGGAAAGACCTGGAGCAGGAATGGAAAACCCCTAAAATCCTGGGCAAGCTTCAATCCGTACTCATCCTGGGAAAAATCAGCCAGCATTTTTTCTTCGAGCGCCTCGCCACCAGTTACGACTCTGCAAGGGGATTTGTACAGGCCCAGGACGAAAGCCTGAAACTGGTGGAAAATATGCTGATCGCCCAGGACGAGGAAGGCGAAGCCATCGATCCGGAAAACCTTTCGGTGATCGAAGCCGAAATCAATGAGAACAAGATACACGGGCTCACCTTCCTCAGGAATCTGCGCAACTCCTACCCGGAAATTTACAATGCAATCGCCACCCGGCAGGCCATACGATCGGTCCTGAACTATGAAAAGAGGATGGTGGAAAGGCTTCTCAACAAGGGCCGGGTCGATTCGGGCGAAGCGGGCAAGATTATTTCCGGGATCGAGGAAAGGATGAAAATGCTCATGGACAGGCCCCCTGCCCTGGAGATCCCCAAGCCCATCGAACTGCTGCGGGATATTTCATGGCTGGCCGGGCTCGACGAAAAGACCTTTAACCGGGTGGTTAATGATTTCCAGAACCGCGTTTATGCCGTCGACGCCACCCTGGTCAAGGAGAATGGCCCGGGCGACGGATTGTTCGTTGTGGTCAGGGGACAGGTGAAAATATCCCTCAAGGGAGAGGTGGTCGATATACTGGGTCCCGGCAGCGTCATCGGAGAAATGGCCGTGCTTACCGGGCTTCCGAGGACTGCCTCGGTATCCGCAGAATCCCCGGTAACCGTTCTCTGGATGAGCACATCCAAGATGAAGGCGATCATGAAAAATTCAAAGGATCTTGAGAACCGGCTCTGGAAGTTCGCTTCCATGAGGTTTGCCATGAACCTGCTCAGCCATAAGAAACCTTTCGACCATTGGCAGCAGAAGGAATTCAGGCAATGGCTTTCTGCAGGAGACATCATATATCCGGATGACCGGGGAAACATCGATCTGAAAGGCAAGGTCGGGATCCTGGTTACCGGCAAGGCTACATCCCGGGATAAAGAAAAAGTCCTGACTGCCCCGGATATACTTGAATCGTCGGACTATACCTTCAGTTCGAATACCAGGGTGTTTATCAGAGAGCAAAAATGATCACAGGAATTCCCGACAAGAAGAGAGGAGTGGAAAGACTGGCAGGCGTGATCGCACTCCTGATATCCTTCCTTGTCGTGGCCGCCATATTCACCAGCCTGGACATTTACCCGGAATACATCAACATCCACGAGGATCTGTCCTACCTTGGAGAGAACCTGGACAGGCTGCTGCTCAATACCTGGATATGGTTCCTGAACTCCATTCTCATCATCCTGCTGGGACCGCTCATCCTGATGAGTTTCCTGCCCTACGGCAGGTCCTCCGCATACCTGGCCGCTTTCCTGATCAGCACCACGGGCATCCTCTATATGATCTTCTCTGCCAACAGCCATGACCTCATTTTCCTGGTAAAGGACTACCTGAAATCCGCCGGGAGCGAAACCGACATCATGGCAAGCCTGGCCTATAAGATCATGGTCAGCAAAAGCAACCTGCAGCTTGCGGCATATACCCTCGCGGGACTCAGTTCGATGATTCTGGGACTCATGATCGCCAGTACCGGGCACCTGCCGCGGTTTATCGGGTGGCTGGCCATCGTGGGCGGATTGATTTATGCCAGCTTTGGCTGGATCAGCACAAACCATATCCTTTTCACCATCGGACGTCTGTTTTTTATCCTCGCCCTGATACTTCTGGGAAGTTATCTTCTTCTTCGGGGACTCGTCCGGCGAGAACCAAAACCGTGAAGACTTACTTTGCATCCTATAAAAGGGCAACAAGAGAAGCCGTTCAGCGGGATTACATGGGCATACGGTCCATGGAATATATCCCCGAACTGATCTGTTCACTGCCATACGTTGCCTCCATCCTCAACGAGGACAGACAGATCGTTTTCAGCAACGATGCCCTGCTGAAAAAACTGAACTTCAGCATGGACCAGATCCTGGGTAAAAGGCCGGGGGAAGCTTTCGCCTGCATCCATGCCGATGTCATGGAAGCAGGATGCGGAACATCGAAAAATTGCCGGGTCTGCGGTGCCGTCAATACCGTTTTGAGATGCCAGGAAACCGGGAAAACGGCAACCGATGAATGCAGGATCCGGATAAGGGACGGCGCAGGCGGCGAAAACTGCATGGATCTGGAAGTAACGGCCTCCCCCCTCCAATGGGGCAACCATAAATTCATCGTATTCACAGCCCGCGACATAAGCAGTGAAAAACGCAGGGAAGCCCTGGAGCGGATCTTTTTTCACGATGTGATCAATACCGCCGGGACACTCCAGGGTGTGGTAGACCTTCTTAAACAAATTGAGGATCCGAAAAAGATCAGGAGTTACATCGACCTGCTCTCCGTGGTGAGCCAGGATCTTACGGATGAGATCCTGAACCAGAAATCCCTACTTGCCGCGGAGAATGGAGAACTGGCGGTTTCCATGCGGACGTTCTACCTGAAGGAGACCCTGGAACGTATCGTCGGGGAATACCGCAGGCATGAACTGGCCCTGAACAAGGAGATCCACCTGCCGGAGGATCCCTGCGAGATCACCGTCCACACCGATCCGGCCCTGCTTAAAAGGGTGGTCAGCAACATGATAAAGAATGCCCTTGAAGCAATTGCCCCCGAAGAAAAAATCACGATCGACTGTATTCTCGGGGCGGACTCGGTAATCATCCGGGTTCATAATCCCGGACAGATGCCCGAAGCGGTCCAGCAACAGGTTTTCCAGCGTTCGTTTTCCACCAAGGGCAAAGGCAGGGGACTGGGAACGTACAGCATGAAACTGCTGGGTGAAAAATACCTCCGCGGCAAGGTCGCTTTCTCTTCAAACGCCAAGGAGGGAACCGCATTCAGCCTGGAACTGCCCCTGAAATAATTCATCCCCGCCGCGCGGGCATGATGCTGTTCATTATCCCGGTATGGAACCAGCAGGGCTCATTCCATTGCGGCCACGAGGCTGTCCGTCAGTTCCAGGTTGTGGTAAACGTTCTGGACATCGTCTTCGTCTTCGAAATCCTCTATGACCTTCAACACTTTCAAAGCCTCTTCCTGGGGGATTTGCTTTGTTTCCAACGGAATCCTCTGCAATTCCGCGTTCTCTGCCTCCAGTCCCAGCTCCTCCAGTTTCTTCTGCACGTTCCCAAAATCCTCCAGGGCCGTGGTAATGATGAATGCATCTTCTTCGGATTCGATTTCCTCGGCACCCGCATCAATGAGGGCGAGTTCAAATTCTTCCGGGTCGATCTCCCCCTTCGGTACGGTCAGCACCCCCTTGCGGTCGAACATGAAGGCAACGGAACCGTTGGTTCCCAGGCTTCCCCCACGACGGTTAAAGATGGCCCTGATGTTGCTTACGGTCCGGTTGTTGTTGTCCGTGAGGCACTCGATGAAAACAGCGATCCCATGCGGAGCATACCCTTCGTAGCTAACCTCCTGAAGATCGTTCGCCTCTTTGGTGGCGCGGTTGATGGCACGGTCAATATTTTCTTTGGGCATGTTGATGCCCTTGGCATTTGCGATGGCAAGCCTGAGACTGGGGTTCATCTCCGGGTCCGGTCCGCCCTGCCGGGCAGCAACCTGTATCTCCTTCGAAACCCTGGAAAACATCCTGGATCTTTTGGCATCCGCAGCCCCTTTCTTTCGCTTTATGGTAGACCACTTACTATGTCCTGACATACGACGACGGGTTATAAAATGAACGGCGTAAAATTACAAAAACGGACAGGATTATGAAATTTTGAATTTCCCCGCCGAATTCCTAAAATTGGATCTGGAATAAACACAGGCCATGCCATGGAATATCTAAAGGAGAACCGCTTCCTTCTCTTCCTTTTTTACCTGCTCAGCATTCTTGGGCCCATGTACGTTGCCGTTATCGTGGCCCTGATGGTTGAAAAGTTTGCGGCCGGTGTTTCGCACACAGATAAAAAATAATCCTCCATGGGAAAAGAACTCATTCACGAATTCCGTTCATACCGGGAAAAAATGAACGAACGGCTTCTGGCTCAGGATAATAAATTGATCAAGCGGATCTTCAACCTGGATGCCAATGCCTATCTCGACGGGGCCCTCCCAGCGAGGGTCAAGGAAATGCTTGGACTGGTCAGTTCCCTGGTGCTTCGCTGCGATGACTGCGTACGGTACCATCTGGAAAAATGCCACGAACACGGTCTCAGCACGGCTGAGCTCATGGAGGTCTTTGCCGTTGCGAATATCGTGGGAGGAACCATCGTAATACCCCATGCAAGACGGGCTTTTGAATACTGGGAGGAACTTGGAAAAGGGGAATGATTTTTGCTGGTTTATAACCTGGGAATAGGGTATCGCGGGATTTATGAATCATACTTATAGGGGAATTGAATCCCTCATCCGGGAGGGCATATGAAAGACAGGATCATTACAGTGCTTATCGTTACGGGGAGCCTCATGTTGCTTTCTGCGGGACTGGCCTTCCGGCCCATGCCTGATGTAATCCCGGACCTGGAAGGCAAAATGGAAGATTATTACCGCCGGTACCCCCAGCAAAAAGTATACCTCCACATGGACAGGATCGCATACCATGCCGGGGAAACATTATGGTACAGGGCTTACCTGGTCGATGCACGAACGCACAGGCCCGATACGATCAGCATGAACCTGGTGGTGGAATTGATTGATTCCTACGGGAACATCAGCCTGATACAGATTCTGAAGCTTGAGAACGGAATGGCCAGCGGGGATTTCAATCTGCCGGACACCCTGCAAGAAGGATTGTACCAGGTACGAGCCTATACAAACTGGATGCGGAATTTCGGGGAGGAATATTACTTCCACAGGGAGATCAGCATCTGGAACCCGCAACAGTACCTGAACCTGTACCGGGAGGATAAGCTTGCCAGTAAAAAACACAAAAGGAAAAGCAGCCGAAAGGCGCAAAAACTGGACGTCCGGTTTTTCCCGGAAGGGGGATACCTGGTCGGGGGAGTTAACTGTCGGGTGGGATTCAAGGCCGTCAATGAACTCGGGCTCGGGATCCCGGTATCGGGGACCCTTTACGACCATAAAAAGAATCCTGTGACGAGTTTTGAGAGCCGTCACCTGGGAATGGGTGCCTTTACCTTTACTCCGGAAACGGGACAGAAATATACGGCTGAGATCCTCACCGAAAATGGCAAACAGTACAAACTGAAAATGCCTGAGGTGCAGCCTTCGGGATATTACCTGCAGCTTGTCGGCAACCATCCGGAGGCCGTCCGGGTCCGCATGGGCAGTACCTTTGAGAACGCGACCGTATTGCTCGCCTGCCACGTGCGGGGCAAGCTTCAATATGCTTCCGAATTCAGGCTGGGGACCGAACCGGTGGAACTGGATATCCCCACCCGTGGATTCCCGGAAGGGATCCTGCACATCACCCTATTCGACAGCAATCGTCAACCCCGTTGTGAGCGGCTGACCTATGTGCATGCAGACGACATCCTGGACCTCACCGTAAGACAGGATAAATCCGTATACGGTAAAATGCAGGCCGTAGAACTGACCCTGCAGGCCAGGGATGCTTCCGGGGCACCCGTACAGGGACGGTTTTCCATTTCGGTGTCGGACCGGGACCTGCCAAATAATGCGGGCGATTTCCAGGGTTCAATCCTGGCCAGCCTGCTGCTCTCATCGGATATTCCGGGTAGGATCGAACATCCGGACTATTATCTGAGGAAACGGGAAGCGGAAACGGCTCAGGCGCTGGATTACCTGATGCTTACGCAGGGATGGAGAAGATTCGCCTGGGATGATATCCTGAACGAACGAAGCAGGGAGATCCGCTACCCGATCCAGAAAGGGCTGCTGGTCACCGGGAAAATCACCAAGGAGATCTTCGGAATACCCCTGAAGAACCTGCCCGTGACCCTGACCGTTCTGAGCGAGTTCAACGACGTGTTCATCACCCGGACCGACAACCGGGGACGTTATGAATTTGAATTACCGGACTACGAGGATACCATCCAGGTTGAAATCACCGCAAGGAGGCTTAACGGCAAGAAAAACCTGGTCATATACATTGACGATAACGATCTGGAAGCCAGGGGGGAACTGTTTTCTTCCTACGCTTCCGAAATGACCGTGCGGGGGACCAATACACTGCGGCCCATACCGGAGCGGGAACGGGATTCCATGCAGCAGACCCTGGAAGGCATCTACCATACACCGGATTTTGTCCTTTACGTAGACGAGAACATGGAATCTTACCGGACCGTCCTGGAAATGATACAGGGCAGGATACCCGGGGTTCAGGTATCGGGGAATTCGGTCCAGATCCGGGGTCCCTCGAGCCTTTCGGGGAGCAATGATCCTTTGTTTCTCATCGACAACGTGCCCACGGATGTGAATGCGGTTCAATCGCTCAACCCGGTAGACGTGGAACGCATCGAGGTTTTGAAAGGACCGAGTAGCGCTATTTACGGGGTCCGCGGGGCCAACGGGGTGATCGCCATATTCACCAAGCGCGGCAGATTCCTGATAAAGGGAATCCTCACCTTTGACATGCTGGGTTATCACCGGCCCCGTGAGTTTTATTCACCGGTGTACGGAACCGAATTTGACGACCTGGTTACCGACAACCGCTCAACCCTTTACTGGAACCCGTCCGTTCAGACCGACTCGACCGGCGTTGCCAGGTTACGTTTCTATACATCGGAAAAAGCTTCAAGGTTTTACGTGGTGTCGGAGGGATTGACCCGGGAAGGAAAGATCGGGTTTTCGGAGAGATCCTTCGAGGTGAGATAGCTGCTAAACCACCCCTGAAAAGGCCCGGTTCCTGGACGGATCGATCTCGAATACAAAACGGAGCTTCATCAGTTTCAAAAGCTCATATACCTCCTGCGATACATCGCATATACGGAAGCGGCTGCCGATCCGGTTCGCCTGGTCGACGACAGCCATAATAGCCTGAAAGCCAGAGCTGTCTATGAAATTAATGCCTTCCATGCTCAGGACTACTTCTCTTCCCGGTTTGGAAACGATCCTGGTCAGTTCTTCACGCAGGGCATCGGCGATAAGGGTATTAAGTCTTCTTGTTTTGTAGAATGAGATCTTGTAAATACCTTCTTCAATGTTCAGTTTCAGCATTATATGATGGTTGAGATATCTGGATCTGAAAATATAAATGTTTAAATGACGCTGAATAATCAAAGGCGCCTAAATTATCAACAAAATCGGGGGAGTTATCAAAAATGGGCCGTTTTGAGCGTTCGTTTATCCCAAAACGATGAGAAAATCATGATTTATTTCAATTAATAGGCAGGCGGTTTGTTATTTTTTAAGCTGAAGCCCGAGTTCGTCCAGTTGATCCCGGGCAATTTCCGAAGGGCTGTCGATCATTACATCCCTTCCCGAGTTGTTTTTAGGAAATGCAATGACATCCCGGATCGAGTCCAGTCCCGCAAAAAGAGCCACCCACCTGTCAAAACCGAATGCGATTCCACCGTGCGGCGGGGCACCGTAGCGGAAGGCGCTCATCAGAAAGCCGAATTGCCTTCTGGCTTCTTCTTCTGTGAATCCAAGGTTCCTGAACATCCGTTTCTGGAGGTCCTCGTCGTGGATACGGATGGACCCACCGCCGATTTCAACACCGTTGATGACCAGGTCATAAGCATTGGCCCGGACTTTCCCGGGATCGGTTTCGAAAATATCGAGGTCCTCAATTTTCGGTGAGGTAAAGGGGTGGTGCATGGCATGGAAGCGCCGGGTTTCCTCGTCCCATTCCAGCAGCGGGAAATCAACCACCCAAAGTGGTTTGTACGTTCCTTTCCTGCGCAGCCCAAGCCGGTTCCCCATTTCAAGCCTGAGTTCCGACAGGGCATTCAACGTCCGGGGCTTCTCCCCGGCAAGAATGAGGATGAGGTCACCGGGGACGGCCCCCAGTTCAGCGGACCAGGCTTTGAGATCCTCTTCTGAATAGAATTTATCGACCGGGGATTTGAGGGATCCGTCCTCACCCATGCGCACATGGATGAGTCCCCCGGCCCCGACCTGCGGACGCGTCACAAAATCCGTCAGTCCGTCGAGCTCCTTCCTTGAATATCCCGCACATCCTGTTGCACATATGGCCCCGATGTATTCGGCCTGGTCAAATACCCGGAATCCCTTCCCCCTGGCCAGGGAACTGAGGTCCCCGATCTTCATCTCAAAACGGGTATCCGGTTTATCCGTTCCATATTCCTCCATGGCCTGGTCGTAAGGCATTTTTTCCAGGCTGCCCTCGATTTCGACCTGAAGCACTTCCCTGAAAAGATGCTTTACCAGTCCCTCGAACATTTCCAGCACATCGTCCCTTTCCACGAAGGCCATTTCACAATCGATCTGCGTGAACTCGGGCTGTCGGTCGGCCCTCAGATCCTCGTCCCTGAAGCATTTGACAATCTGGAAATACCGGTCGTAACCGGCTACCATAAGCAATTGTTTGAAGGTCTGCGGAGATTGCGGAAGGGCATAGAACTGACCCCGGTTCATGCGCGAGGGGACGATGAAATCCCTCGCCCCTTCCGGAGTCGATTTGATCATAAAAGGAGTTTCGATCTCGAAAAAATCCTGCGAATCAAAATAACGCCGGACCTCCTGTGCCATTCTGTGCCTCAGTTCCATATTCTTTTTCAGGGAGGGTCTGCGCAAATCCAGGAAGCGGTACTGCATCCGGAGGTCATCCCCGCCGTCGGTTTTGTCCTCGATGGTAAACGGGGGCACCTCGGCGGCTTTGAGAACATTCAGTTCTTCCGCAAGGATTTCGATATCCCCGGTCGGCATTTTCGGGTTCTTGCTGCTCCGTTCGGCTACTTTCCCGTGCACCTGGACGACGTATTCCCGTCCCAGTTTCCTCGCACGCTTGCAAAGTTCCTGGTCGGTTTCCATGTTGAAAACCAGTTGAGTGATCCCGTAACGGTCCCTGAGATCCACAAAGGTCATTCCGCCAAGGTCCCTTGACCTTTGTACCCAGCCGCTCAGGGTTACGGATTTCCCGGAATGTTCCAGCCTCAGTTCCCCGCAGGTATGTGTTCTGTACATTGGTTATATTTGTCTGGAATTTGTAAGGTACAAATGTAATCATTCATGGCCTATAAGATATATTCCGACGAATATTTTATGAACGAGGCCCTGAAAGAGGCCCTAAAGGCCAGGCAGGAGGGTGAAATACCCGTGGGAGCGGTGATTGTGGACGACAAGCGTATCATTGCCCGTGCGCACAACCAGACCGAGGTTCTTCAGGATGTGACGGCGCACGCGGAGATGCTTGCGATCACGGCGGCGGCCAACAGCCTGGGTGCAAAATACCTGGATCAATGCACCCTGTACGTGACCCTGGAGCCCTGCATCATGTGCGCTTCCGCAACGGCATGGGCCCAGATCGGAAAGATCGTATACGGAGCTTCCGACCCGAAGGCCGGCTACAGCAGGATCATTCAGGACATCCTGCATCGAAAGACCAGGATCAGATCCGGGATCCTGGAGGCGGAATGTTCGAAACTCCTTTCCGAATTCTTTGGTGATAAACGATAGTTCACCGTGTACCGGTCAATTCACGGGATCCACCCTGAAACCGGCCGCTTCCAGATCCTTCCAGAAGTCCGGGTAGGATTTGTGAACCACCTCCGGGTCTTCTATGTAAAGTCCCGGGTGCCGTAAGGCTGCGGGACTGAAAGCCATGGCCATGCGGTGGTCCCGGTAGGTTTTTATCTGTATGTTTCCTGCAGCCGTACCGGTACTTTTCCCGTCCCAGGCAATCCACTCCCCGTCCGGGTCTGCGTCGACGGGTATGCCGAGTTTTTTCATTTCCAACTGGAGCGCGAGGATCCGGTCGGTTTCCTTGATCTTCAGCGTGCGGGTCCCCGTCATTCGGAAAGGCAGGCCCAGGAGGCCGCACAATACAACCATGGTCTGGACCAGGTCCGGATGGTCGCTGAAATCATGCACGAATTCACCGGCGTTCAAGGGGATCCTCTTCAGGGCAATCCCATCTTCCCGGAATACGGTTTCCACCCCGAGCGGCCGGAACAGCTCCGGCAGTATCGAATCGCCCTGCATGCTGTCCTGCCGTAATCCCAGGATCTGCAACCCGTACTGTTCCGAAAGTGCGGCAAGGGCATACCAGTAACTCGCCGCTGACCAGTCCCCTTCCACCACCGTATCCTTTCCCACGATGGGACCGGAAGGGATCTCGATCCGGGTCCCGGAAAATTTCACCGGGATGCCCATTTCCATCATGAGTTTTTCGGTCAGGTGAATATAGGACGCGGATACCACCTGGTTCCTGAGATGGATGGTAAGGCCTTTTTCCAGGACCGGACCGATCATCATCAGGGCGCTGATGTACTGACTGGATACGCTGCTGTCGATGGATATTTCACCCCCTTCAAGCTTTTTTCCACGGATGGAAAGGGGCGGATATCCCGGGTTCCCGGTATAGGATACGTCGGCTCCCAATTCCTTCAGGGCTTCCACCAGTTTTCCGACGGGCCGCTGCTGCATTCTCTCCGAGCCGGTCAGCAGGTACCGGCCATCACGGATGCTCAGGTAAGCCGTCAGAAACCTCATGGCCGTTCCGGCATGTCCTATGTCAATGGTTCCCCCGCCGGTTGCCAGGGCTTTCTCCAGCACCCTGGTATCATCGCTTGCCGACAGATTTTCGATCCTTCCCGGATTTTCAGACAGTGCATTCAGGATCAGAAGCCGGTTGCTGATGGATTTTGAGGCCGGCAGGGTAATGCTCCGGCTCAGGCCCTTTTCAGCCATCTGCAGTCTATACCTCATGTGCTGTATTCAATAGGGGCTAATCCCGGTTAAATGTATGAATTTTATCCAGAATTGATCTTTATCATGGATTATATTGACGGCAGGCTGTTATTTTGCTTACGATTGAATAAGCACCGGTAACCATGATCTCCTTCGAAAGCACGGAAATAGCATTCAGGATTAAATCCAACAAGGAGCTGCGGAAAGCATACATACTGTTCAGGGCCATTTCCAACAGGGGACTGGTAAAGGTCGGGGGATTCCTTTCCAGTCTGGCCATCTGCATCCGGTTTCCCATCAACTGGATCGTCAAGCCAACCATCTACAGCCATTTCTGCGGGGGGGAGACCATTGCGGACTGCCGGACGACCGTTGAAAACCTGGCCCGCTTCGGTGTTCAATCGGTGCTGGATTATTCGGTTGAAGGCGGCGAACACCCGGAACAGATCCAATTGGCCCTGGAGGAGACTCTGAAAACCATACGCAACGCCGCTGCAAACCCGGACATTCCCTTCGCGGTCTTCAAGCCCACGGCATTCTGCAGGAGCGAGGTGCTGCGAAAAAAAAGCATGGGCGAATCCCTGGAAGAGGAAGAAGAACAGGAGGCGGAACGTTTTCGCAGCCGGGTCGATACGCTTTGCAAGACCGCTTATGATAACGGGGTTCGCATCATGATCGATGCGGAGGACTACTGCTATCAGGATTATGTGGATGAAGTGGTTATGGATATGGCGGAAAAGTACAATAAAAATGAAGCCATCGTCTATAATACCTACCAGATGTACCGTTGGGACCGGATGGATGTATTCCGCCGGGACCTGGACCGGGCGCGTTCAAAAAATTTCTATCTTGGAATTAAATTCGTCCGAGGAGCATACATGGAAAGGGAAAGAAAAAGAGCAGCCGATATGGGTTATCCTTCCCCCATTCATCCGGATAAGCCCGGCACGGACCGGGCTTACGACGAAGCCTTGAAGTTTGCAGTTGAAAACATCGATCGCGTTTCCATCTTCAACGGCACGCATAATGAAAAAAGCAGCCTTCACCTGGCCAGCCTGATGGAGGATTACAAGATAGCCAGAAACGATCGGCGCTGTTATTTCTCGCAGCTCTACGGAATGTCCGACCACATCAGCTTCAACCTTGCGCACGAAGGCTACAACGTCGCCAAGTACCTGCCGTACGGACCGGTGAGGCATGTCCTCCCCTACCTGATCAGGCGCACAGAGGAGAATACATCGATCGCGGGACAAACCAGCCGGGAACTCTCCCTGATCCTGAAAGAGAGGAAGCGCAGGAAAACCAAAGCATAAGGCCATGGTTTTTGACAATAAAAAAACCACCATCCGGATCTATCTCTGGAAAATGATACAGGCGATCATTACCGTTATCCTGCTGAGTGGCATCCTGGTATCCGGATGGTTCGAAAAAGATGTCCTCGGAATAAAGAAATACCAGTGGGTGATCCTGGTCACCGTGGTCTACCTTATACTGGTCGTCGTTTCGAGGCTGCGCCGGTTGAGTTACTTCTATTTCAGTGACGACGGCGACAAAATCCAGATGCGCTATCATCCGATTCATCCGCTGGTCCAGAAGAAACATGCCATCCAGATCCCCAAGATCGGTCTGGCCGGTTACCGGATCGAGCAATCCCCGCTGGGCTTCAAAAGAGTCATTATCCTGCAGCAAAAAGTCAAGGGCAGGGTGGCCACCTACCCCCCCATCGGCATCACGGCCCTGAGCAGGCAGGAAGTGGACCTTCTGGAGAAACAGTTGAACAAATACATCAGGCCCTGAGCGCTACCTCCGGTTCAACCGGTAACAATCACCCGGAATCCCGAGAACCAGCCCCGACAATTCAAGGTCCAGCAGAATCCCCGAAATCCTGCTGACCGGAAGCCCTGTCTGAAAGCATAAAAGATCCATGGATACGTCGCCCCCACCGTCCAGTACTTCCAGCACCGATCTCTCTTCCCGGCTCAATTCCCTGACAGGGGTGTTTTCAACCGGAAGGGGCAGATCCTCCGCCACCTCCCATCCAAGCTGGTATTCCACATCCCGGTAATTCTCAATCAGGCAGGCCCGGTGTGATTTGATCAGGCCGTTGCATCCCGCCGAAGCCGCGTCTCCCGGGCGTCCGGGAAAGGCAAAAACATCGCGGTTATAGGAATTGGCCAGGTCGGCCGTTATCAGGGCCCCGCCTTTTGCGCCCGATTCCACCACGACGGTTGCCTCGGACAGACCGGCAATGATGCGGTTGCGTTTAATGAAATTGTTCCGTTCCGGTCTTTCCCCGCTGGTGAAATCCGTAACCAGGGCACCGGAAGCTTCGATCTTCCGTGCAATACTGCGATGCAGGGAAGGGTACATAAACTTCAATCCGTGCCCGAGCACAGCAACGGTGTCCAGTCCGCAATCAAGCGCGCTTCTGTGAGCACAGTGATCGATACCGTAGGCCAGTCCGCTGACTACAACCAGGTCCGGG
Organism: uncultured Bacteroides sp.; assembly: GCA_964575235.1. Taxonomy (GTDB): domain Bacteria; phylum Bacteroidota; class Bacteroidia; order Bacteroidales; family SM23-62; genus SM23-62. The sequence goes on along the minus strand of CAZNQG010000049.1, from coordinate 6,716 downwards.
TGCCTCCGGGCAAGATCCCCGATCAGCCTCCTGCAAAGCTCAAGGCCTTGCGGGCTCGGACGCCGGGTTCCTACCACGCTGAGCGTTTTTCGATGATCCAGATCCAGGTCACCACGGACATACAAAATGGGCGGTGCATCTTCGCAATGGCCCAGCCTGTAGGGGTAATCCGAATCGGTGAAAAACATGCAACGAATGTTGTTTTCTCTTGTGAATTCAAGTTCTTTTTCAGCCTTCCCGACCAGCCCCTTGTCCAGGATACGTTCCGCCAGTAGGACTCCGACCCCCGGTATCTTCATGAGTTCTCCCCGGTCCAGACGGAATACCGATTCCGAGGTACCGGCATAGGCCAGAATGCGTTTTGCACCGATACTGCCAATACCGGGCACCATGCATAACGCAACCATATAAAGTTCTTCCATACAACGTTTAATGGCGTTCAACCGGTAATATCGGTGCATACAGAATGATGCAGCACTGTTAAACAACATGTGCATGCAATGATAAAGATCATGGAATATAGAAGACGATCTGTTTATTTTAGGAGATTCATGCAGATGCAATTCTTAGCGAGGCAGACCATAAGTCCAAATACTAAACTAAAACCATTCCGATATGGATCCTAAAGTGGAACAGTTTATGTCTTTTATCAAGGCAAAGAACCCGGGGGAACCGGAATTTCATCAGGCTGTCCACGAGGTGGCTGAATCGCTTATCCCATTCATCGAGGAAAATCCAAGGTACAAGCATGCAAAGATACTGGAACGAATTACCGAACCCGAGCGTGTGCTGATTTTCCGTGTTCCCTGGCTGGACGATAAGGGAGACATCCGGATCAACCGGGGATTCCGGATTGAAATGAACTCCGCGATCGGTCCCTATAAAGGGGGACTCCGTTTCCACCCTACGGTGAACCTGGGCATCTTGAAATTCCTGGCATTCGAGCAGGTATTCAAGAACAGCCTGACCACTCTTCCGATGGGGGGTGGAAAAGGCGGTTCCGATTTCGATCCGAAGGGAAAATCCGACAACGAAGTCATGCGGTTCTGCCAGAGTTTCATGACGGAACTATGCCGCCACATCGGTCCCAATACCGATGTGCCTGCGGGCGACATCGGGGTCGGCGGCAGGGAAATAGGGTTCCTTTTCGGACAGTATAAAAGGATCCGTAATGAATTCACCGGTGTTCTCACGGGAAAGTCCATCGAATGGGGAGGAAGCCTGATACGACCAGAGGCAACGGGATACGGAGCGGTTTACTTTGCCGAGGAAATGATGAAAACCAAAGGAGACTCACTCAAGGGTAAAACCTGCGTTGTCTCCGGGTCCGGGAATGTTGCCCAGTATACAACCGAAAAGATAAACGAACTTGGAGGCAAGGTCGTGACCCTGTCCGACTCCGGCGGTTTCATCCACGACCCGGAAGGCATCGATGCCGAGAAACTGGCCTGGGTGATGGAGCTCAAGAACATCCGCAGGGGCCGGATACATGAATATGCGGACAAATTCAAGTGCCGGTACCATGAAGGGGAAAGGCCCTGGAGCATTAAGGCAGATGCTGCCTTTCCGAGTGCAACGGAAAACGAGATCAACGAGAAAGATGCCAAAACACTGGTCGGCAATGGATGTAAAGTCGTATCCGAAGGGGCCAACATGCCTTCCACACCGGGGGCCATAGAAGTCTACCTGGAAAAAAGGATCCTCTACGGTCCGGGTAAAGCGGCCAATGCCGGAGGGGTTGCCGTTTCCGGCCTGGAAATGACCCAGAACTCCATGCGGCTGCCCTGGAGCCGCCAGGAAGTTGACAACAGGCTCCAGCAGATCATGAAAAGCATACATGAGACATGCGTCCGGTTCGGGAAAGAGAAAGAAGGTTTCATCAATTATGTCAAAGGCGCCAATATAGGGGGGTTCGTAAAAGTGGCCGATGCCATGCTGGCTCAGGGCGCCGTCTGATTTAACCCAGTACCGAGCCGGATTGAGCATGACCGGCAGTACACTTAACTGAACCTTGATGTATCAGCATGAAGGGATCCCGATCGGGGTCTCTTCTTTTTTTTATTAGATTTGTACGGCTTTGATCCGGTGATTCTCATCGATACACATACACACCTCTACCTGCGTGAATTTAACGATGATCGTGAGGAGGTAGTAAAGTCCGCCCTGGACAGGGGCATTGCCAGAATGCTTATGCCCAATGTGGACTTCAGGACCCTGCAGCCCATGCTCCGGCTGGCGGATGCCTACCCGGGAAATTGCCTGCCCATGATCGGATTGCATCCCACTTCCGTGAAGGATACTTACCGGGAAGACATCGGCCGGCTGCAGGAAGAACTGGGAAGAAGAAAGTACTGGGGCATTGGTGAAACCGGAATTGACCTGTACTGGGACAAAAGCCGTGCAAAACAGCAGGAAGATTCATTCAGACAACACATTGCCCTGGCCAAGCAGACCGGATTGCCGATCGTCATCCATGCAAGGAACTCCTTTGATGAACTGTTCAGGATCCTGGACCGGGAAGCCGATGAATCCCTGCGGGGTGTCTTTCATGCCTTTACCGGGAACTATGACCAGGCAGGTAAGATCCTGGAGTATAGTTTTATGCTGGGCATCGGAGGCATTGTAACCTTTAAGAATGCCGGACTGGATGCGGTTGTGGCAAAAATCGACCCCAGGCACCTGGTTCTGGAAACCGATGCCCCCTATCTTTCGCCCGTGCCTTTCCGGGGGAGGAGAAATGAACCGGAATATCTTATATACACCCTGGAGAAACTGGCGGAAATTTACAGCCTTCCACCGCAGGCCATTGCCGGTATCACAACCCAAAATGCAGCTACACTGTTCAACATAAAGATCTGATCTAATGCAGAAGTCAATCCTGATCCTATATACGGGAGGAACCATCGGGATGATTACAAAATCAAGGACCCACTCCCTTTCCCCGTTTGATTTCGAGGAAATCCGGAAACACGTTCCGGAAATTGAAGAATTAGGGCACCGCCTGTCCGCCGTCACCGTCCATCCGGTGGTGGATTCCTCCAACATAAAACCCGCAACCTGGATTAAAATTGCCAAACTGGTGCAGGACCACTACGGGGAGTACGACGGTTTCATCGTGCTGCATGGGACCGACACCATGTCCTTTTCGGCCTCAGCCCTCAGTTTCATGCTGGAAAACCTAAGTAAGCCCGTAATCTTTACCGGATCTCAATTGCCGGTAAGCATACTGCGCACAGATGCCCGGGAAAACCTGATTTCGTCCATCGAGATCGCAGCGGCGGAGGAGAACGGCAAACCACTCGTTCCCGAAGTCTGCGTGTATTTTGAATACAAATTGTTCCGGGGCAACCGGACGACCAAGCACAACGCGGAGGACTTCAACGCATTTCATTCCCCCAATTACCCGCCCCTTGCCGAATCCGGGGTGCACCTGAAATACCATCGTGACCGGGTCCTGAAAAAAGATCCGGACGCCGGGCTGAAAGTCCATACCCGGCTTGACAATAACATCGCCATTCTGAAAATTTTCCCCGGCATCTATGAAAATGTCCTTGATGCAGTACTGGGGACCAAGGGACTGAAAGCCGTTATCCTCGAAACCTTCGGTGCAGGAAATGCTCCTACCGATCCCTGGTTCTATGAGAAAATTAAAGCTGCGAACGATGCCGGCATCGTATTCCTGAACATAACGCAGTGTTCACAGGGCAGTGTTGAGATGGGACGTTATGAAACCAGCGAGCACCTTATCAGGGCCGGTGTCGTTAGCGGTTATGACAGCACTCCGGAAGCTGCCATAACCAAACTGATGTTCCTCCTCGGACAGGACCTTTCAACGGCAGAAATTAAACTCCGTTTAAATAAATCCATAAACGGCGAAATTACTGTAACATAGACTTGTACTTATTTATTTTTTTTGTATTTTGCGCCCTCGATTTTCAGTCCGGGAGAGGTGGCCGAGTGGTCTAAGGCGCACGCCTGGAGAGCGTGTATACCATGTGGAATGGTATCGAGGGTTCGAATCCCTCTCTCTCCGCACAAAGGCCTGGGCTCGGGCATGGAAAGAAATCTCAGAATATTATTTGAATATAATTAAGATTCATTATTTTCGTTAAACTTATAATTAATCAAAAAACAGATCATGAAAAAGTTATTTACGCTATTAGCTGTAACCGGGATGCTGTTCATGCTGGCGTCCAATGTTTCTTACGCTCAGGAGCCTGTGGAAGCAGATGAACCTGCTGCCGAGCAGGTGGATACCGCAGCGGCTACTGAGGCAGAAACGGCAGTGCCGATTGGCATTACGGAAGAAGAAACCGGCGAGGCTGAACCTGAAATGTCCCTTCACAAGCAGGTCAAGAGACTCTTCATAGAAGGGGGAGCCACATTCATGGGTTTTGTTCTGCTGACCCTTATCTTCGGACTTGCTCTTGCCATTGAAAGGATTATCTACCTGAACCTGTCAACAACCAATACAGATAAACTTCTGACTAAAATTGAAGAGGCCCTTGCGTCGGGGGGCGTCGATGCCGCAAAAGAAGTATGCCGGAACACACGCGGGCCGATCGCCAGCATTTTTTATCAGGGACTGGACCGGGCCCATGAGGGAATCGATGTGGCTGAAAAATCCGTAATTGCCTATGGAAGCGTCCAGATGGGCCTTCTGGAAAAGAACCTTTCCTGGATTCAGCTCTTCATCTCCATTGCCCCGATGTTGGGTTTCATGGGAACGGTAATCGGTATGATCCAGGCATTCGATTCCATACAGCTTGCCGGTGATGTTTCCCCGCAGCTTGTAGCCAGCGGTATCAAGGTGGCCCTGATCACAACCGTTTCCGGTCTGATCGTTGCCATCATTCTGCAGTTGTTCTATAATTATATCGTTTCCAGGATCGACAGCATCGTCAACAAAATGGAGGATGCCTCCATTTCCTTGATCGACATGCTGGTACAGCATAACCTTAAAAAATAAGCATCATGGCGATATCCAGATTATCCCAATATATCCTCTGGGGATTGATGGTCGTATCCCTGGTCTTCGTGGGTATCTTCTTTTTCGGTGGTTTCGTTGAAGGAACCGAGGGCACATCGTCAGCAGAACCCGTAATAACCGAGACCATCCTGCGCTGGGCGTATATCCTGTTGATCATTACGCTCGCCATTGCGGTCGGGTTTCAGCTGGTATTCCTTTTCACCAACAAGAAGGCTCTGAAAAGCACAGGTGTCATTCTCGGAATTGCGATTGTACTTATTCTCATTTCATGGCTGCTTGCCGATAACACCGTGCTGAACCTCATCCAGTACACCGGGCCGGATAATGTCCCGAAAACCCTGAAGATAGTTGGTACGGGCATTATATTCACCTATATACTGGGCGTACTGGCCATTGTTGCGATTTTGTACACCGCGATTTCCAACTTGTTTAGATAGCGGCTTAATTTAGAAAATACAATATTCATGGCTAGAAGAGAATTACAGGAGATCAACGCCGGATCCATGGCGGACATCGCTTTCCTTCTGCTGATTTTTTTCCTTGTCGCCACAACGATGGATATTGACACGGGTATATCCCGACTGCTCCCTCCTATGCCTGAAGACGAAGAGATGGAGGATGATCAGGAGATCCGGGAGCGGAATGTCTTCGTTGTTCTGATAAACAAGGATGACCAGCTCTTCGTGGAAAGGGAGATTGTCGACATCGGCGAACTGAAAAGACTGACCAAGGAATTCTTCGTAAATCCCAACGATGATCCGGACCTTTCTGAAAAAAGGCCCTTAACGGTAGATTATTTCGGTGACGTAATGGTTTCCAAGGGCGTCATCTCGCTCCGAAACGATATCGGGACTTCCTATGGGAAATACATCGAGGTACAGAATGAGCTGGCGGCGGCTGTCAATGAACTAAGGAACGGTATATGCATGGAAAGGTTTGGCAAAAAGTACGACGATCTTGATCCGCTGAACGAAACGGAAAGCGAAATCATCGAAGCGGTCAAAAAGGTTTATCCCATGGCCATTTCAGAGGCAGAACCAAGGGTCACAACAAAATAAAGCGTTAATTATGTCCAGATTCAAACAATCCAGAGGGAAGCAGGTCAAGGCGATCAATACCGCCTCCCTGCCCGACATCGTTTTTATGCTGTTGTTCTTCTTCATGGTAACCACCGTCATGAGGGAAACCGAGCTCAAGATCCAGGTGAGGGTTCCGGATGCCACGGAGATAAAGAAGCTGGAAAAGAAATCACTGGTAAGTTATATTTACATCGGAAAGCCTCACAGGGCACTCCAGAAAACCTTCGGTTCGGAACCACGTATCCAGTTGAATGACCAGTTTGCCACACCAAGCGACATCCGGGATTTTGTTACCAGCGAAAGGGAACAAATGGATGAAAACGACCAGAAACAGATGACCATTTCCCTGAAGATCGACCGGGACACCAAGATGGGCATCGTAACCGATGTAAAACAGGAGTTGCGGAAAGCCAGCGCCCTTAAGATCAACTACTCGTCCAGGAAGAAAGTGGATGAGAGCCTTTTACGTTAGACTTTTTTCATGATCCATATACAAAGGGGGCATCCGGCAATGCTCCCTTTTTTCATGCTGCGATGATCACCCACACAACCCTAGGCGTTGTTAAAAACGTTGCTGCAGAATTTCAGCGCGGTACCGATGGGATGTCGGAAAAGGCGCCTGACATCGCGAAGCTATGTAGCGCCGT
>CAZNQG010000048.1:0-25411 GCA_964575235.1 uncultured Bacteroides sp. | reverse complement strand
TCCAGGGTGCCCCGGATTTCGGGTAATTTATCAATTCGGTAATCCTTTCCTTGATTTTATCCCGGTAAGGTATTTTCTCCAGATAAGCGAAGGTGACTTCATTCTGGGCCCGGACCCAGGCTTCCGTTTCCGGCGACCGGTCGTCTTCCAGCCAGCGGTACGGATCAGGCACCAGGGTGCCGAAATAATTGTCGACCGTGTCCACCTTACGGGTTTCCGGATATTCGTATTTCTGAGGGGTGCATGCAAGAATTGATACCATTGCCAGGATGATTAGGTAATTTTTCATTGGTTCGGTTTTTGGGTCATGTAGTAACCTAAAGATACGAAAAAGAAAGTACCGGCCGCCTGGAACGGCCGCTTACAAAACCGGAATATTTAATGAGGTTTACGCTCTTCGTGGCGTGGCTTGTGTTCTCTGGAATGTTGCCGCTGGTCCGAACCGCGATCCGGCTTTGGCCTGAGGACTTTCCTTGAAAGCTTGAGGTTGCCGTTCTTAGAGTCAATATCGATGAGTTTTACCTCGATCTCGTCGCCTACCTTGACCTCGTCGTCCATTTTTTCGATCCTTCTCCAGTCCCATTCCGAGATGTGAAGGAGCCCTTCCCTTCCCGGCATGATCTCTACGAAACAACCGAAGGAAACCACACCTTTGACCTTGCCTTTGTATATCTCCCCGATTTCGGGTTCCTGAACGATCTCGTTGATTCTGGCCAGGGCGGCATCGATGGCAGCCTTATTGTCGGCAAATACATCCACCACGCCCCGGTTGTCGATCTCTTCGATCACGATGGTCGCCCCGGTATCGCTCTGGATGCCCTGTATGACTTTCCCGCCGGGACCGATCAGTGCACCGATAAGGTCCTTGTTGATGGTGATCTGGACGATCCTCGGAACGTGCGGTTTGTAATCCTCCCTGGGTTTCTGTATGACTTCCATCATCTTGTCCAGGATGTAAAGCCTTCCCTTCCTGGCCTGTTCCAGGGCTTCCTCCAGGATCTCGTAGGGCAGCCCGTCCACCTTGATGTCCATCTGGGTGGCGGTAATCCCTTCACGGGTCCCCGCTACCTTGAAATCCATGTCGCCCAGGTGGTCCTCATCTCCCAAAATGTCCGATAGGATGGCGTACTTTTTCGAACCGGCCTCGGTGATCAGTCCCATGGCAATCCCGGATACCGGCTTGCGGATCTTTACCCCGCAATCCATCAGGGCCAGGGTACCCGCGCAAACCGTCGCCATGGAGGATGAACCGTTGGATTCAAGGATGTCCGATACGATTCTTACCGCATAGGGGTTTTCCTGTCCCAGGGGAATGACCCTTTTCAGGGCCCGGTGTGCAAGGTTCCCGTGTCCCACCTCCCGGCGGCTGATTCCCCGGTTCGGGCGGGCGTCACCGGTGGAGAACGGTGGGAAATTATAATGCAGGGTGAACTTGTCGGTCCCCTGTATCAGTACCTCGTCGATGAGTTTCATGTCCATTTTGTTGCCCAGGGTCACGGAGGAAAGGGACTGGGTTTCTCCACGGGTGAAAATGGCGGACCCGTGGGCTGCGGGAAGGCAGTCCACCTCGCACCAGATATCCCTTATCTCGTTGTCCTTCCTGCCGTCCACTCTTTGACCCTTGTCCAGGATCAGGTCCCTGAGAGCCTGTTTTTCCACCACGTGGAAATAACGGTTGAACATGATTTCCCTGGCGGCAGCTTCTTCATTGTCTTCGGTGATCAGTTCCGCCTTCATCTCTTCCTTTACCGCATCGATGGCATCGTGCCTTTCCTGCTTGGACAGGCTCGCGGACGCGATTTTTGTGAGCTTGTCATAAGCCTTCTTGTTTATCCCGGCTTCCATGGCCTCGTCGTTCTGCTCGTGCTCGTAACTGCGTTTTTCCGTTTTTCCCGCCTCCTTCTGCAACTCAAGCTGTATCCTGCAGTGCTTTTTAATCTCTTCGTGTGCGAACTTGATGGCTTCCAGCATGTCCTTCTCGGACACTTCGTCCATCTCGCCTTCAACCATCATGATGTTTTTCTCTGTTGCCCCCACGATGATATCGATGTCGGCCTGTTCCAGCTGTCTGAAGGTGGGATTGATCACCAGTTTGCCATCCACCCTGGCCACTCTCACTTCGGAGATGGGCCCGTTGAAGGGGATGTCCGATACACTCATGGCAGCCGATGCGGCCAGTCCGGCCAATGCATCGGGCATGATATCCGCCTCGGCGGAAATAAGCATTACGTTTACAAAAGTCTCGGCATGATAATCGTCCGGGAAAAGGGGTCTCAGGGCCCGGTCCACGAGCCTTGAAATCAATATTTCATAATCATCCGGACGGGTTTCCCTTTTCAGGAATCCGCCGGGAAATCTTCCAGCTGCTGCAAACTTCTCTTTATAGTCAACCGAAAGGGGCATAAAATCAACTTCTTCCTTTGCTTCCTTGGCTGAGACCACAGTTGCCAGCAACATGGTCTTGCCCATTTTTACGACAACCGCTCCGTCGGCCTGCTTGGCCAGTTTCCCGGTCTCGATCGTGATGCTCCTCCCGTCTTCCAGATCGATTGTCTTCGTAATAACGTCTAACATCTTCTTGTAATGGTTTACTTATTTAATAACGTCTCCAATGGATATGAAAAAAGGCAATTCCTGTAATTGCCTTTTCTCAGTTTATTTTGTTTTATTTCCTTAGCTTCAAAGATTTGACGATGGCCCTGTACCGTTCTATGTCCCTATCCTTCAGATAGTTGAGCAGCCGCCTGCGCTTGCCGACCAGTTTGACCAGCGCCCGCTGGGTCCCGAAATCCTTTTTGTTTTTTTTCAGGTGCTCGGTGAGGTGGGCAATGCGGTAGGAAAATATGGCGATTTGCCCTTCGGCAGAGCCCGTATCTTCGGCGGACTTACCAAACTTCTTGAAAAATTCCTTCTTCTTTTCCGATGTAATGTACATGTGCTGTTTATTGAATAGTCTGTCCCGTTCTGAAAATGAACTGCAAAAATATCTAAATTTTTTGACATAGCAACAAAAAAAGGTAAAAAGTTGAATTCAGCCTGGCTTGAATATCTTACTGATTAATAATGACTTATAATGCAGAACTCCCCCAGCAGGCCGGGCTGGCCGTTATAGTTAGCCCGCATCGGTGACCAGCAGTTCCTTCAATTGGTTGATCTGTTTGATCGTTCCAAGCACAAAAAGCTTGTCGGAAGCGGCAAGGATGGTATCATGGGAAGGGTTCATAATATAAGAGCGGTCCGCTTTCCTCAGGCCTATGATGGTTGCCCCGGTCCGGTTCCGGATATCGAGCTCCTTCATGGCCCTGCCCTCGTAACAATTGGCAAGCGACTCACAGGTCAGCTCTTCCAGGATCACTGCGCCCGGTTCCTGCAGCATCATAAAATCCAGGAACTCAACGATATCCGGCTGGGTCACCAGCTTGGCCATACGTTGTCCCCCCACCCGGTCCGGCATGATCACATTGCTTGCACCCGCTCTTCTGAGCTTGATGTTGCTGTTTTCGTTCGAGGCACGGCTGATAACCTTCAAGGACGGATTAAGCCCTTTGGCCGTCAGGACCACGTAAAGGTTATCGGCGTCCACGGGAAGGGTTGTGATCATGGCCCGGGCATCCAGGATTCCGGCCTGTTGCAGGACATCGTCCTGGGTGGCATCCCCCTCGATGTATAGAATGGCTTGTGATTCGCTCAGGGATGCGATGATCTCCGGGTTGTTTTCGATCACGATGAAGGGCACCTTGTGAATGTTCAGGTCAAGCGCTGCCTGGCTTCCGTTGCGGCCGTAACCGCAGATGATTACATGGTTGTCTAATTTCTTGATTCTTTTTTTCACTTTCCGGTCCCTGTAGTAATTGCTGAGCACCCCGTCGATCATGAACCGTGTGAGGCTTGTCACAGCGTAGACAAATATACCAAAACTGATCACAATCAAAAAGCTGGTAAACCACATCCCTGCTTCGCTCAGCGGGGCCACCTCCTTGAAACCGACCGTCGCGACCGTAATGATGGTCATGTACACCGCCTCTGTGAAGTTCATGCCTTCGATGAGGGAGTAGCCGGTGACCCCGATGACCATTATGATGACCAGGAGTCCGACGGCAATGATGGCCGACCAGTTGGCTTCTTTCCTGTGGATTCTCCGGTTGTATAATTTGGCTTCCGTCATAAACAGGATGATCAGGTCTTAAAATTACGGTATTTATTGAATACTTGAAGCAAAGCCTGGGAAATATATCCGTCGGGAACCTCAACGCCCTGGCTCTTGAAGAAACGGATAATGCGGTTGTCCTCGGCCGGGATCCTTCTCAGGAAACCCGGGACGTCGGGTTCACACTCCGGCAGTTCACGTATCTTCGAACCGGCATACAGAAACGGGAGGACCGCGTTCATGAAAAGAACCTGTTTCCGGTCCCTGCCCATGGTTTTTACCATCCGGGGACTCCCCCGCTGAAAGCGGTAATGGGTCGTCCAGTAACCCGAAGCCCTTAATTCCAATTTCATAAGGAAATCCAGGGGGTCCGGATGTCCCGGCAGCAGCCTGAAAAACTCCTCGTAATGCCCCAGCATACATGCAAGCTGGGAAATGCGGACGGTCGGAAAGTTGCCCGGCCGCAGACGCAGGTATTTCCAGATAAATCCATCCATGGGACTCAGGTCAAGCTTTTCCGGCAGACGGCGGTACCGCTCCCTTAGTTCTTTCAAGTATTCATCTTCGCATAGCTCCGGTGCCTGCGTTTGTCCCTTCCGGGTTCCGGGACCGGATATCCCGGGCTGTGGACCGAGCATTCCCGCCTGCCCGAAGAGGATGGCTTCCCTGGCAATAAGGGTACGGCCGTATTTCAGGATGGTCTTCAGGGGAACCGAGCGGGAAAGCATTTCAAAAGGCTGGGTGTTGGCGCAATGGCCGAATGCCCGGGCAAGGGACCTGTAGAAAACCTCGTCCCAGTCCCCCCCGCATCGTTTCAGTTCCGCCCCGATCCGGGCAGCCTTTTCCCTGTAGCGTTCCATGAGAAAAGGCTCCAGCAGGGTCCTCAGGCGGGCGGGATAAATTACACCCAGACGGTTCATCCCGTGGTCCGTCCCTTCCATACCGTGCAGCGTCGCCCCGGGTAGCAATTCAATCCCCACGGTGCGTATGGCCCTGCCCCTGGAATTATAAACCTGGCAGTCCGGGACCAGGACCACATGCAGGATGACGTTGTCGAAGGCCGGGTCCAGGTGGTGGCCGTGCTGGTACCATTCGGAGGCCTTTTTATGGATCTCCACGTTCCCGGCCCAAAGAATGCCTTCCGACCGGATCCGGGCGTTGAAAAAATCCGGACCCGAATCCCGGTTGTGCTGTCCAGGATCCACCAGGTCGATGGGAAGTTCATCCAGATCGACCAGCGGCGACCGGAACAGCCGGTGTTTCCACACATGATGCAGCAGTTCTTCCGAGATTTCCATGGCCCGGCCGTCTGGCTTTACCCCTTTATGGCATATGGAAGGTAAAATCGGTATGGGGAAGGATTATGGTTCCCCGTATGGGTGATTTACGTCCCGGCAAGATACCCGGCCATGGACTGCTGAAGGGCCCGGGCACTTTCCCGGGCCTTGGAGGTAAAATCCTTTGACCCGCCGGCATAGAGTATGGAGCGGCTCGAATTGACGATGAGTCCCCCGTTCCGGTTCATACCCTGGCGGACCACGGCTTCCAGGCTTCCTCCCTGCGTCCCTATTCCCGGTACCAGCAAGAAGTGGTCGGGAACGATCCTGCGGATCCCGGAAAGGAGTTCGGCCCTGGTGGCGCCCGCAACGAACATCATATTCCGGGGACTTCCCCAGGTGGCCGCTTTCCGAATAACTTCCTCGTAAAGTTTGTGGGCATCCGGTTCCAGGGTCAGGAACTGGAAGTCTCCGGCCCCCTCATTGGAAGTAAGCCCGAGAAGGATCGCCCATTTCCCTTCGTATTCCAGGAAGGGTTCCACCGAATCCCTTCCCATGTAAGGGGAAACCGTGACCGCATCAAAATCCAGTTCCACGAAAAAGGTCCGGGCATACATGGCTGCAGTGTTCCCGATATCCCCGCGCTTGGCATCGGCGATCAGGAAAATATTGGGATCCGCACCCCGGATGTATTCCACGGTCCGGGCAAGTTCTTCCCATCCCTTCGAGGGGCGGGATTCGTAAAATGCGATGTTGGGTTTGTAGGCAACAACCAGGTCATGGGTGGCATCCACAATGGAACGGTTGAATTCAAGCACCGGCGATGGGGATTTCTGAAGGTGGGTCGGTATTTTCTGAATATCCGTGTCGAGTCCCACACAAAGGAAGGACTTTTTTTCAAGAATCTGCCGGTAGAGTCCTTCGTAGGTCATATTCTATGATGGTTCATTTCTCCAGCTCGCTCACTTTAAGACGCTCTGCATTCTCGGCCATCTGCAGTTTATCGATGATCTCCTGAATATCCCCGTTCATAATGGACTGTAAATTGTACAGTGTAAGGTTAATCCGGTGGTCCGTCACTCTTCCCTGCGGGAAATTGTAGGTCCGTATCTTGGCCGAGCGGTCCCCTGTCGAAACCATGGTTTTCCGCTTGGAGGCGATTTTGTCAAGGAATTTCTGGTACTCCAGGTTGTACAGCCTCGTGCGGAGTTCGGCCATGGCCTTGTCCAGGTTCTTCAGCTGGGATTTCTGGTCCTGGCAGGTCACCACGATCCCGCTGGGAATATGCGTCAGGCGTATGGCCGAATAAGTCGTGTTTACCGATTGTCCTCCGGGACCGGAAGAGCAATAGGTATCCCTCCGGATGTCGGCATCCTTGAGTTCGACGTCGAACTCCCCGGCTTCGGGCAGGACGGCCACCGAGGCTGCGGATGTGTGCACCCTTCCCTGGGTTTCGGTCTGGGGAACCCGCTGCACCCGGTGCACGCCGGACTCATATTTTAAAATCCCGTAGGCGCCCTCTCCCATGATGTGCATGATGATCTCCTTGTAGCCTCCCACGGTGCCTTCCGTAAAACTGGAAACTTCCATCTTCCAGCCCCGGGATTCACAGTATTTCTGGTACATCCGGTAAAGATCCCCCGCAAAAATGCTGGCCTCGTCCCCGCCGGTCCCAGCCCGGATTTCCAGCATGGCGTTCTTATCATCCTCCGGGTCAGCCGGGACGAGGAGGTACTTGATGTTCTCCTCCATCGGTTCCACCTGGGCGCTGAGTTCTTCCAGTTCGGTTTTCGCCATTTCCCTCAGTTCCTCGTCCTTTTCGGTGGAAAGGATCTTCTTTGCCGTGTCTATGTTGCTCAGCAGGTTCTTGTAATCCTTGTAGGCCCGGATCACCGGTTCCAGGTCCTTATACTCCTTGTTGAGCTTGACATAACGCCTCATGTCGGAGATAATCTCCGGCTCGGAGATCAGCCTTCCGACCTCCTCGAACCTTTCCTTCACTCCCTCAAGCTTCTCCAGTATCAGGTTACTGCCCATTTAACAACCTCCGATTTAAACGGCTGCAAAGTTAATAAAATCTGGCGAGGTTAGATGAAGGTTTGGAACTATTAGGTTGGGACTATTAGTTCCAAACCTCCATGAAAAAACCGGGCCCTCAACAGCCCGGTTTTTTTTATGGATCAGGTAATTGGGTGTTTAACTGGCTATTCCTTTTTTTCCGGCCATTTCAGCTCTGCACCCAGTTGCTTGAACACATCCCACTCGTTCCAGTATGCCGCTTCCTGCACTATCTTACCATCTTCAATCATATAGGGTGAATGCCACATAATTTTCACCTTCTTTTCTGCCTTAGGATTGTACCAGCTTAAATTAGCCCATACCATCACCCAGTCTCCGGCCAGGTCTCCTTCCTCCACCGTGTGCGGTAGGATGGCGATTATTCCAACTTTGATGGAATCCACAGATTCGAACCATTTCTTGGTTGAATTAAGGGTATCCCAGTGCCATTCCTGATCGTGCCGTGGGCCATAGGATACAAGTTCGGGAGAATAGACTTCCATCAAGGCTTCAATATCCTCATTTTCTACGGCCGTGAGCATGGTCTTAACAACTTCTACATTCTTCTTTGAAACTTCATCGAGTTCTTTTTTGCCGGTATCAACCGGCTGTGCACAGCCGGCTAACACCAGCAGCGCAATTGCGATAATTGTGAGGTTTTTCATAACAGGAGGTTTTGGTTAACGGTGAAGCAATTTCTAAAATATTGTCATAGATGTCAATACATAGCGTGGTTTTTTAATGCTTTTTCAATAAACAACCCTCCCGCCTGGGGTGTGGATTACCAGCTCTTTTTTCTCAGCGGCTTCGACGTGACCGATGATGCAGGCAGGAACCCCGAGGTAGCCCGAGGTGGCCATGATTTTTTCGGCCAAGCCCTCCTCCGTGTAGATCTCGAACCGGTGGCCCATGTTGAAGACCTGGTACATTTCTTTCCATCCGGTGCCGGACTCTTCCCGGATAAGCCGGAACAAGGGGGGCGGATCGAATAGCTTATCCTTCACCACCCGGAGTTTTTTCACAAAATTCATGACCTTGGTTTGTCCCCCTCCGGAACAATGGATCATTCCGTGGATCCCGTCCCCAAATTCCTGCAGCACCCGGTTGATCACCGGTGCATAGGTGCGGGTGGGCGAGAGGACCAGTTTCCCGGCATCAAGCGGCGTGCCCTCGACCGGGTCGGTCAGCAGGCGGGTGCCTGAATAGACCAGTTCGGGCGGAAGAGTAGGATCAAAGGTCTCGGGGTATTTTTCCGCATAAATTCCGGAAAATACATCGTGCCTGGCCGATGTGAGGCCGTTGCTTCCCATCCCCCCGTTATATCCGTCCTCGTATGTGGCCTGTCCGAAAGAGGCCAGTCCCACGATCACATTCCCGGGCCGGATATGGTTCTGGATCACTTCGTCCCGCCTCATCCGGCAGGTGACCGTTGAATCTACGACCACGGTGCGCACCAGGTCTCCTAGGTCGGCCGTCTCCCCGCCGGTCGAGGCAATCCGTATGCCCTGGTCCCGCATGCGGGCCAGGAATTCTTCCGTGCCGTTGATGATCTCGGCGATCACCTCACCCGGTACATGTTTTGCGTTCCTGCCGATGGTCGAGGACAGCAGGATGTTCTGGGTGGCCCCCACGCACAGGAGGTCGTCCAGGTTCATGACCACGGCGTCCTGGGCAATGCCTTTCCAGACGGAAAGGTCTCCGGTTTCCTTCCAGTAGATGTAGGCCAGGGAGGATTTGGTTCCCGCCCCGTCCGCATGCATTACAACGCAGTGATCTTCCGATCCTCCCAGGTAATCGGGAACGACCTTGCAGAAAGCCCCGGGATAAAGTCCCCTGTCCAGTTTCTGGATGGCATGGTGAACGTCGGTTTTCGAGGAGGAAACACCCCGCTTTCCGTATTTGGATGGGTCGGGCATTCAACAGATCCTATCCGGCCGGTTTGTAATCGGTCCTCATTACCCTGAATTCCGTCCGGCGGTTGAGCTGGTGGGCTTCCTCCTGCCTGCTGGACGGCAGGGAGTTTATAAAATCTTCGTCCAACACGGCTCCTTCCGGAAAGTAGGGATAGCTCTCATGGATCCTCACGGTTATGGTCTTGGGCATGCTTTCCCCGTAACCTTTGGCGCTGAGCCTGGCCGGGTCGATGCCCCGTTCGATGAGGTAATCGACGACGGACTGGGCACGTTTCTGGGAAAGTTCGAGGTTAAACTCCTCCGAATCCCTCGAATCGGTATGAGCCATGAGTTCGATGGTGATGGTCGGATTGTCGTTCAGGGTTTCGATCAGCTTGTCGAGCGATACCATTGCCTCCGGCCGCAGGTCCCATTTGGCAAAATCGTAAAATACGTTGCTGTTCGAAAGTTCGATGGTTTCGAGAATGTTTGACAGATAAATGGTGGTCCTGAAATCGGTGCTTTTATCCTGTCCCTTGGTGGTTTCGCGTTGCTTGCCGTTCAGGTAGCCTTCCCTGGAGGCAACGAAAACGTAATCGGTATTGGGCTTCATCATGAAGCGGAATGCTCCGTCTTCGGCGGTGGTGGTTTCCACCGTGATGCCGTCGCTTCCGATGGCCTTAATCGTGGTGTTGTCGAGCAGTTCGTTGCTCTTGTCGTCCCTGACCTCCCCGATGATGTTGAATTTCAAAGGCGGGAGGGCGAACATATAAATCTCATCGTTGCCCCTGCCTTTGCGGGTAGAACTGAAATATCCGCGTTCCATCTCCTTCTCGAAAACGATCCCGAAATCATCCGCAGAGGAATTGATCGGGGGCTTCATGTTTTCAATGCTCCAGGTCCCATCCTCCTGTTCAGTAGCCATGTAAATGTCCAGTCCCCCCATCCCGATCCTTCCGTTGGATGAAAAGTACAGGGTCCCGTCGCTGTGGACAAAGGGGAACATCTCATCGTCGACCGTATTGAGCGCTTCCATGTTTTCGGGTTTGCTCCAGTCGGCCCCGGTGTTTTCGCGGGTGACCTTCCAGATGTCTTTTCCCCCAATGCCCCCGGGCATATCGGATATGAAATACATGGTCAGTTCATCCGGGGTGAGGGCGGGATGAGCTATAACGACGCTGTCGTCGGCAATTTGAATGGGTTCGGCCTTCGACCAGGTCTCCCCCATCCGGTTGGACACATAGATCTGGCAACCGTAATTGGCATTCTTGTTGGCCTTGCAGCGGGTGAAATACATGGTGGAATAATCCTCGTTCAGGACGGGGGTCCCGTCTTCAAATTCCGTATTGATGTTCTCGTCCAGGGCTATCGGGACGCTCCATTTTCCCTTGCGGTCCATGCGGGACTGAAATATGTCGGTAAAATCCTCCCCGGTGCCTCCGTGGATGTCGTTCCCGGAAGAGCCGTCCCTCGAGGATGTGAAATACACGACCGAGTAGTCCTCCGCGGCGTAATAGGGATTGAAATCGCTTTGCCTGGAATTGAAGTATTTCATATTTTCCACCTCGTAGCTGGTGGGATTGGCAAGCCATCCCTTGGCCATTTCACAGGAAGTTATGCCTTCCTGTCCCCGTGGATCGTCGGGAACAAGCTCTATGTATCTGCGGTAATGCTCCATGGCTTCGTCATATTCCTCTTCCATGCGTAGGGCATCGGCATAGCGGAGGTAAATGATCGGGTTGGGGTATTCCCTCTGGATAGCCTGTTTGTAACGAAGCTCCGCTTTATCCGGCTGGTTTGTGATCCGGTAGCATTCGGCGATGAGGAAAATCAGCTCGTTTTTTACGTCCCTGTCGCCGACTTTGTTATAGGCATCCTTGAACAGGTCAAGGGCAACCATGTATTCACCGGCGGCAAATGCTTCGCGGGCTTTCGCCGTCTGGTCCTTCTTCCTTTTCTGTGCCTGTCCCTCGAGGGGAACCATCATGAGTCCTGCGGCAATCAGAACGTATATAAGGTATTTCATCATATCGGGTCGTTTACCATTGTAAAATTAGTGGAATTTTAATAATATACCCAGCGGGTACATATGTAACGGTAAATTGACCGGAAGATTATACCTGCCCGGATCAGCGGACAAAAAGGAGCTCTCTGTATTTCGGAAGCGGCCAGGCCTCGTTGTCCACGATGAGCTCAAGCCGGTCGATGTGGTCGCGTATGTTTTCCAGGTAGGGATATACCTTCTTGCTGTACAGTCCGGCGCGCTCCCGTGTATTTTCAACGCGGTTGGCCTTCTTTCGTTCCTCCACCATTTCCTCCACCTTGACCATGATGGCGGAAATGTGTCCCGAAATTTCCTTGATCCTGGCCAGCCGTTCCCTGGCAAGTTCCTGAAACTCCGACTCACTGAAGACCTCTTTCAATCCCTTGACATTCTCAATCAGGTGAGTCTGGTAATTGATGGCCGTAGGCAGGATGTGATTGATCGCCAGGTCACCCAGTACCCTGGCCTCAATCTGGATCCGCTTGATGTAGGTCTCCAGCCTCACCTCCGTCCTTCCTTCCAGTTCACGCCGGTCCAGGACTCCCTGCCGGTCAAACATGGATACGCTCTTCTCCGAAAGGTAGGCATCCATGATTTCCGGCACATCCGTAAGGCTTGACAGCTTTCGTTTAGCCGCTTCCTTCAGCCATTCCTCACCGTAATTGTTACCTTCGAAACGGATGGACCTGGATTCGATGATGTATTTCCGGAGCACCTGGAAAATGGCCTCGTCCTTCTTCACCTTTTTCCGCATCAGTGCTTTCACCTCAATGTTAAAGACGGTAAGCTGGTCGGCGACGGCAGCGTTGAGAGCAATAACCGAAGCTGCAGCATTTGCGGATGCACCCACGGCCCTGAATTCGAACCGGTTGCCGGTAAATGCAAACGGGGATGTCCGGTTCCGGTCCGTATTGTCAAGCAAGATCCTGGGTATCTTGCCAATGTTCAGCTTCAGCTCGGTTTTTTCATCCGGCGTCATCTTACGTTCCGTCACTTCGGCCTCGATCAGGTCCAGCATCTGGGACACCCTGGCCCCCAGGAAAACCGACATGATGGAGGGCGGTGCCTCGTTTCCTCCAAGACGGTTTGCATTCCCCGCGGAGGCAATGGTTGCCTTCAACAGTTCCGCATGTTCGTGGACGGCCTTGATGGTGTTTACAAGGAAGGTGAGGAATAACAGGTTGGTACGCGGGGTCTTCCCGGGTGCAAGCAGGTTGATCCCGTTATCGGTCATCAGGGACCAGTTGCAGTGCTTCCCGGATCCGTTCACACCGGAAAAAGGCTTCTCGTGGAACAACACCCTGAAATTATGCCTCCGGGCTATGGTCTTCATCAGGTCCATCAGCAACAGGTTGTGGTCGGCAGCCAGGTTGGCCTCTTCAAAGATGGGGGCACATTCAAACTGGTTCGGGGCCACCTCGTTGTGGCGGGTCTTCATCGGTATCCCGAGCTTGTATGCCTCGATCTCGAAATCCTTCATGAATGCCGAGACGCGCTGGGGGATCGAACTGAAGTAATGGTCCTCAAGCTGCTGGTCCTTGGCAGAGGCATGCCCCATCAGTGTGCGGTCCGTCAGCACCAGGTCCGGCCGGGCGTGAAAAAGGGCATCGTCTATCAGGAAATATTCCTGCTCGGTTCCCAGCGTTGGATTCACCCGGATCACGCTGCGGTCGAAATACTGGCAGACTTCCGTTGCCGCCTTATCAATGGCAGCCATGGATTTCAGCAGGGGTGTCTTATGGTCCAGGGCTTCACCCGTATAGGAAACGAAAATGGTCGGGATGCTCAGCGTATTGCCAACGATAAAGGCAGGTGAGGAAGGATCCCAGGCCGTGTATCCCCTGGCTTCGAAGGTATTCCGTATTCCTCCGCTGGGAAAGCTGGATGCATCGGGCTCCTGCTGGACCAGCTTGGAGCCGGAGAAATTTTCAATTACGGCATCGCTGTCCGACAGTTCGATGAAGGCATCGTGCTTTTCTGCCGTGGCATCCGTCAGCGGGTGGAACCAGTGAGTGTAATGGGTGGCACCCCGTTCGGTTGCCCAGGCTTTCATGCCTGCGGCCACCTCGTCGGCCATTTTCCGGTCGATACGGGTTCCCTTTTCAATGGATTTCTGAACGCTCCTGTAAGCCTCCATCGAAAGGTATTTCTGCATTTTCTGCCGGTCGAAAACATTGATCCCGAAATAATCCGAGATCTTGCTGGAAGGATATACCACCTCTGCAGGCTGTCGCCTGAGCACTTCCTGGAGGGCCTGAAACCTGAGATGTGCCATTTCTGTCTGGATTTAAGTGATTTATAGATCACACAAAGTTAGATTAATTTAAATATCAGCCCCCTTTTAAACAGGGAAATATTTAAAAAACCATAATAAATTATGCACACCCCTTCCAGGAATGACACCTCCTGCCAGGAAATCTGTAATTATTATTACCTGCTCATATCTGCGTAATAATGGAAAAACCAGGGGATGGTCTCGATGCCCCGGTAAAAGTTCTCCAGGGGGTAGTTCTCGTTGGGGCTGTGGATGGCATCCGATTCCAGTCCAAAGCCCAGCAGGATGGATTTAACTCCGAGGACCTCCTCGAAATCCGATATGATCGGGATGCTGCCCCCGCTTCTTGTGGGGACGGGTTTCTTCCCGAAGGTTTTTTCAACGGCCTTGCTTGCAGCCTGGTAGGCAACCGTATCGGTGGGGGCGACGTATCCCTCCCCCCCGTGCAGGCTCTTCACCTTTACCCTTATCCCGGGAGGGGCTATGGATTTGAAGTGCTCCTCGAAAAGCTTGTCGATCTTTTTAGATTTCTGGTATGGGACCAGCCGCATGGATATCTTGGCATTCGCTCTTGAGGGAAGGATGGTTTTCGCACCTTCTTCGGTATAGCCACCCCAGATCCCATTTACATCCAGACTGGGACGAATGCCCGTCCGCTCCAGGGTTGTGAAACCTTTTTCCCCGTCCACTTCGTCCACATCGATTTCTTTCCTGTATGCCTTGAGATCGAAGGGTTCCTTCGCCATTTCCTCTCTTTCTTCCCGGCTGAGCACCAGGACATCGTCGTAAAAACCCTTGATGGTCACTTCGTTCTTCTCATTCGTAAGGGAAGCGATCATCTTGCATAGGGCATTCAGCGGATTGACCACAGCCCCGCCGAAAAGCCCGCTGTGCAGATCCCGGTTGGGTCCGGTCACCTCCACCTCCATGTAACTCAAACCCCTCAATCCCACCGTAATGGAAGGAATATCCGGAGCAATCATGGTCGTATCGGATACCAGGATCACATCCGATTTCAGCAATTCCCTGTTCTTGCGGCAAAACTCCTTCAGGCTGGGGGACCCTACTTCCTCTTCCCCTTCGATCATGAACTTGATGTTGCAGGGAAGCCGGTTCGTTTTTACCATGAATTCAAAGGCTTTCACATGCATGAAAAGCTGGCCTTTATCGTCATCTGCCCCCCTGGCCCAGATTTTGCCGTTGCGTACTTCCGGCTCGAAGGGAGGAGATTTCCACAGGTCCAGCGGTTCCGGAGGCTGAACGTCATAATGCCCGTAAATCAGCACCGTCGGCAATGCTGCATCCACGATTTTTGACCCGAAAACCACCGGCTGCCCGGAGGTCTCCATAACACGGGCTTCGTCGGCACCCGCGGTGAGTAATTGTTCCTTCAGAAGATCCGCCATGTTCAGCATGTCCGGATTGTTCTCCGGCTTGGCAGAAACGGAAGGGATCCGGATCAGTTCAAACAGCTCTTCCAGGAAGCGCTGCCTGTTATCCTCGATGTATGTTTTGATTTGGTCCATAATCCTGGTATTAGTTAGCAATTATTTAATCCGGTTGCGTCTTCTCAACACCTGTCTGCCCGATGGTCTGCTCAACGATTTCCAGTTTCCGGTAGAACTCCTCACCGTATTTTCGTATGATGGCCTGGCGGAGGAACCGGAAGACCGGTATATTCATTTTTTCCCCGTAAGCCCTGGCAGGATCGCAGATCGGCCAGCGGTCGTAGTTAACGGCCGTAAATCCCTTGTACTGCTTCAGCCGGATCGGATAAATGTGGCAGGAGATCGGCTTCTGCAGGGAGGTTGCACCTGCTTCGTAAGCTCTTTCAATGCCGCATCGTGCCGTAGAGCCCTCGAAGACTACATAGGCGCACTCCTTTCCCCCGATCAGAGGGGTGACCGTTTCCTGATCGGCATCCACGACCCACTTCCCCTGTGCTTCTATGGCACGCAGGCCTTCATCCCGCAAGAATGGCCTTATGCCCGGGTATTCTTCCTCAAGGATCTGCAGCTCCTCCGGCTCAAGCGGTGCACCCGATTCACCCTCAACGCAGCATACGCCCCTGCATTGTTCCAGGTCGCAGGCAAACTTACAGCTAATAAGGTCGAGGCTTACCACCTTATCGCCGATCTCCATCATCGTGGGCAGGTCCTTCTTCATGCCATTGGATAAACGATCCACAAATCTATCAAATTTCAGGTCAACTATCGAATTTTTCCCGGAAGGAGCCGAAGAAATATCGGGTAAAACAAGAAAATCAGGCGATGGCCCGTCGGCATCGTTTCTCGCGGAGTTGTTTTTTCGTAAATTGCCAATCAGGGCGAAATTGAAAAACAAATTGTACTTGCCATGAAACATCGCGGCTTTATTCCTCTTCTGGTACTCTGCCTGCTTGCGGCCCTTGCCGGATGCAAGTCCCAGAAACCATCTGCAAACGGGACCGTCAGATCCCCGGGCGGGATCAGCCCGGAAGGTCTTGCCGAGTCGAGCAACCGGTTTGCAATGGATCTGTTCAGGCAGGTCCAAGCCCCGTCGGACAATCTGGTCTTTTCACCATACAGCATCCATACCGTCATGGCCATGGTTTATTCCGGGGCGCATGGAGAAACCGCGGAACAGATGAGCGGGGCAATGTATGTCCCTTCTTCGGACATGCTGGACCCTGCCGAAAAAGAGCTGAAAGACCTGATCCTGTCAGGCGATTCCCTTCCGGGCACGGAGATCAGTCTGGCCAACGCCATCTGGGCCCAGGAGGGTTTCGGTTTTCTGCCCGAATACATGCAGAACCTCTCCCGCTGGTACGATGCCCCCCTGACGGAATTGGATTTCATCCTGGAAGACAGCCGGGAAGAGAGCCGGAAACGGATCAACCTCTGGGTGGAAGAAGAGACCCGGCAGAAGATCCGGGACCTGATCGGGCCCGGTGTCCTGGATGCCGACACCCGGATGGTCCTGACCAACGCGATCTATTTTAACGGTAAGTGGAAATGGTCATTCGACGAGAACAGCACGACCCCGGCAATCTTCCGTGTCAGTCCCCAGCAAACCCTGATGACGGACTTCATGCACATGGCCCAGACCCTGCCCTATTACGAGGACGAAGATGTTCAGTGCCTCATCCTGCCTTACCGGGAGGACCGGTTTTCCATGATGGTCATCCTGCCCAGGTCGGTTGATGGCTGGAAGATGGTCAGCCGGGTGCTTGACCGGGAGCGTCTCCGGAAAATGGAGGAACGGTTCGAACCGACCGAGGTCTATCTTTCCTTTCCCAAATTCACCGTAGAACTGAAAATGAACCTGAGCAGGGAATTGTCCGCCATGGGAATGCACAAGGCTTTCAGCCATGAGGCGGACTTTTCAGGAATGAACGGGGAAAAGAACCTGTTCATCGATGAGGTCATACACAAGGCTTTCATCGAGGTGAGCGAGAAGGGAACGGAAGCCGCGGCTGCCACCGGGGCTGTCATCAGCCTGAAATCTTCCCTAAGGGAACCCTTGGTGCGATTTAATGCAGATCATCCGTTCCTTTACTTCATTCGCGATGAACGGACCGGATGTATAATTTTCCTGGGCAGGCTTGTGAGGCCATCGTAAAATAGCTAATTTCGGACATGCCACTCTCGGTCCAGGATATCATGTCAAATCCCGGCTTTGTACTGCTGGATAAGCTACACTACGATGAAATCGTGGAGTTTGCCACCGAGTACATTCGAAAGCGTACCCGCAGCATGGTCGCCTACCTGGTCATCATCCTGATATTTTTCGTATTCATTTGGTCCGCATTTGTTTACGGGATTACCGTCAGCCACCTGAATGCGGGTTCCCTTCTCAAGCAGTTCCTGTATGGTCTGATCATCTCCATGACCATCGTCATCCCGCTTCATGAGCTGGTCCATGCCATCTGCTATTTTATCCTGGGGGCCAGGAAGATCCGTGTCGGCGCCGTCGTCAAGCATTTTGCATTTTATGCAGTGGCGGACGATTTCGTTGCCAGCCGTTCCGGGTTCATTTTCCTTGCCGTTTCGCCTTTCATCGTCGTTTCCCTTCTGAACCTTGCGGGTGTGATCTTCGTTACGGGTTACGCATCCTACACCTATATATCCGTCCTGTTCTTCCATGCAACCATGTGCGCCGGGGATTTTGCACTTCTAAGCTATTTCGAATACCACAGGGACAAGGAGCTGTATACCTTCGATGACGTGAAGAACAAAACCAGTTATTTCTATTACAGGAAAAAGCCCGGAGCCTCCTGATATCCCGACGCACCCTTTATCCCGTTTGAAAAAAAATAACTATAATTGAGGCTATTTTCAGATCCTTGAATCCGAATATGCCCTCGAGAAAGAACCGTTTCCCGCGAACATTCTGGGCCGCCAACAGCCTGGAATTATTCGAACGCTGGGCATATTACGGTGTGTTCAACCTCCTGGCCTTGTACCTGACGGGGGCGCAGGATACCGGTGCACTCGGTTTCAGCCAGGTTGAAAAAGGCCTGGTCATGGGGATCGTGAATGCCATCCTGTATTTCCTGCCCGTTATCACGGGTTCCATTGCAGACCGTTTCGGTTACAAAAGGGTCCTGATCATCTCCTTCCTGGTCCTCTCGAGCGGATACTACCTGATGGGCAGGGTGGCTTCGTTTACCGGCGTTTTCCTGACTTTCTTCTACGTGGCCATCGGGGCCGCCCTCTTCAAGCCCATCGTTTCGGCAACCATCGCACGAACCACGGATGAATCGAACGCATCGGTTGGATTCGGGCTCTTTTACATGATCATAAACCTCGGGGGACTGATCGGTCCCCTGGTTGCATCCGAGCTGAGGGAACGAAGCTGGAACTACATATTCATCATGTCAAGCTCGGCTATATTGCTGAACCTGGTTATCGTAACCCTGTTTTACAGGGAGCCCGGTCCCAGACCGGAAAGGGAGCCGTTTGCCCAAAGCATCCGGAAAGTTTTTCAGAATATTTACCTGGCCCTCAGGGATGTCAAATTCTCCCTTTTCCTGCTGATCATCGTGGGAGGCTGGACGGTCTACTGGCAGTTCTTTTACAGCCTGCCCGTCTACATCGAGCAATGGATCGACACGGAAATCATCTACCGGGGAATGCACGGGTTTTTGCCCCGGCTTGCCGATGCCCTGGCAACACGCGACGGTATCATCCTGGCCGAGAAACTGATCACGCTTGACGCCCTGTTCATCGTATCCTTCCAGGTCCTCCTCTCCAGCCTGGTCATGCGCTTCAAGCCGATTAATACCATGATCGCAGGATTCCTTGTGAATGCGATGGGCATCACCCTGTCCCTGCTTACCCGAAACGGCTGGTTTCTGGTCATTTCCATATTCATCTTCAGCCTTGGAGAAATGGCCTTCTCACCCAAGATCCTGGAATACATCGGGAGGCTGGCACCCGGGGATAAAGCCGCCCTCTATATGGGCACCAATTTCCTGCCTATGGCGCTCGGTAACTTTTTTGCCGGAATCCTTTCCGGAAAGATCTATGAAGTCACGGCCGACAAGTACGTAATGCTGGAAAAAGAGATCAGCCGGTGGAACCTGCAGCTCCCAGCGATATCGGAAGGTTTCACACGGAGCGAATACTTTGCAGCGGTTGCCCACGGTATGGGTATGGACGCCGGGGAGCTGACACGGTATCTCTGGCTGAACTACAATCCTCCCCTTTTCGGACTGATCCTCATGGGATTGGGTGTGTTGACCTGCCTGCTTCTAATCGTCTACGACAAGATCATATTCCGGTACAGGTAAACTCTCTCAGTCCAGGTACCGGCCGATGAGTCCCAGGAGGCTCTGGAGTTCTATGGGTTTGCTGATGTACGCGCTGCATCCGGCTTCCATGCATTTGACTTCTTCATCGTCGTGGATGAATGCGGTCTGGGCAATGATGGGGACCAGGGGGTTCTTTTCGCGGATCCGGCGGGTTACCTCGTATCCATCCAGCAGGGGAATCTGGATATCCATCAGGATCAGGTTGATGTCCGGGTGTTCTTCGAAAAGCCGGATGGCCTCCAGACCGTCCCTGGCCCGGATCACTTCGGGTCCCCTCTTCCTGAGAACCACGCTGAAGAACTGAAAGGAAAACTCATCGTCTTCAACGACCAGGATACGGGTGCCGGCCCAGCAATGGCCGGTTTCATCGGAAATCATTTCGGGGCCAGGGGTTGGTTTCATCCCATGTTGAACATGGTATCACAATAATACAATTTATTTGCCAAACGACATCCCCTGTTCAGGTATCCTTTTCCTCCCCTTATCCGTCTTTATTGTATATTTGGTCTCAAATCACTGCCCGAATGCTTAGAAGCTACCTGATCGTCACCCTCCGAAACATATCCCGGAATGCCCTTTTCGTGCTGATCAATATTGTTACCATGGGACTCGCCCTTGGGATCTGCATCGTTGCCTACCTGAACGGGAGGTACGACCGGGACTGGGACAGGATGCACCCGAAGGGGGATGAAGTCTACAAGGTGATTTTTACACGGGATATCCAGGGAAGGCAGCAGCGATATGGCGCATCTCCCCTGCCCCTGGCATCCATGATCGGGAACAACATCAGCGGGGTGGAACGGGTCATCCGTTTCAACGGCACCTGGTCGCCGCTGAAGGTGGGACTCAACAACTTCAACAAACGGATCGGGTATGCTGATACCGGCTTCCTGGAAGTATTCAACATCCCCATTGTGAAAGGATCTGCGGATGCATTCCTTGACCGGCAGAATATCCTGATCGACGAAAGGATCGCATCCATCTATTTCGGGGAAGAGGACCCCCTCGGAAAAATGATGTCTATTTTTAACGATGCCGGCAAGGAATTCACCTACACCGTCGGGGGTGTATTCGAGCCCAATCCGTTGAACTCCAGCTTTTCCTACGAGGTTCTGACCCAGATGGACAATTTTATCGACATGTGGGAAGGGGACGAGACAAACTGGGAATGGTGGATTGCCGCCACCTTCCTGCAAATACCGAATGCGGCGCAGGCCGCGACCGTGGAAACGCTCCTGCAGGATATCGTTCCCGTACACAACGATGCCCGGGAGGATTTCCGGATATCCTCCTTCCAGCTCCTGCCGTTCCCGGACGTGGCCCACGAAGCCTGGAACATGTGGGCAAACTGGTGGGTCCGCGAAAGTCTTCACCCCGCAGCCCTCAAGGCGCCCCCCATCATGGCCCTGCTGATACTGCTCATCGCCTGTTTCAACTTTACCAATACGGCCATTGCCTTTTCGAGCAAACGGCTGAAGGAAATCGGTGTAAGGAAGGTTGCCGGGAGCCGGCGCGGGCAGATCATCCTCCAGTTCATGACGGAGAATTTCCTGCTGACCCTCGCGGGAATGATCCTGGCCCTGTTCATCGCCAGGTTCCTGGTACCCACCTACTCTCAGATGTGGGACTTTTTGAACCTGGAATACAGCCTCAGCACCAATCCCGAGATCATCGTCTTCCTGGTGATGCTGCTGCTGGCCACCACCCTTCTGGCAGGTTCCTACCCCTCCTTTTACATAAGCCGCTTCAACCCGGTCCTCATTTTCCAGGACAAGCTGAAGATTGGTGGAAGGAACGTGCTTTCGGTCATCCTGCTGACCCTGCAGATTGCCATCTCTGTGCAGGCCATTAACTCCGGCATCTTGTTCACCCAGAATGCGAATTTCCAGGAAAACCAGTACCAGGGCTATGACAAGGACCACATCATCGGCATGTATCTGCCCAGCGAAGAATACTTCACCTCGTTCCGGGATGAGATCAGGTCCAATCCCCTGATCACCGGGATCGGCGAATCCAGGCACCACATCGGGCACGGTAACTGGTCCGCCAACATGGAATACAACCAGGTTAAACAGGATGTGAACATGTACACGATCGGCGATCGTTATTTTGAAACCATGGGGTTGTCCCTGCTCGAAGGGAGGACCTTCAGTCCGGAATTTGAAAAAACGGACAACCAGCATTCCATCATCGTAAACCAGAAGTTCCTGTCCGAATTCGGGATCCTGGATCCCATCGGGAAAAGAGTGGTCATGGAAGATACGATCGACCTTTACATCATCGGGGTGATGGGCGATTTCTATCCCTACGGCTTCTGGGATGAGGTCGAACCGGCCGCTTTCCGGCGCGACAGCGAATACCGTCTGCGGTACCTGGCCATCAAGACGGATGAAGACAAACTGCAGGAAGTAAATGCATACCTGGAAGAGAAATGGAAGGAACTGATCCCGACCCACCCCTACGGGGGGTTCTTCCAGGACTCCCTGATGGAAGAGGCCAGGCAGATCAACAAAAACATAAAGGGCATTTACATATTCCTGGCCATCATCGCTATGTTCCTGTCGGCCGTGGGATTGTATACCCTGGTATCCCTCAGCGTCCTGAGGCGGACCAAGGAGGTGGGAGTCCGCAAGGTAATGGGAGCCTCCATCCCAAGGATCATCGGCATCCTCAGCAAACCATACATCATCATGATCCTGGTAGCCTGTGGACTGGGACTTACAGCGGGATATTATTCCGGAATGGCGATCATGAAAAGCATCTGGGAAATCCACAGCAAGGCCAATGCCCTGACCTTCGCACTGCCGGTCCTCGTGATCTCCCTGCTTGCCTTGATAAGCCTGGGCTGGAAAGTGTATTCGGCGGCATCCAGGAACCCGACGGAATCCCTGAGATACGAATAGGAGAAACGAGGCGGCCAGCGATCCCCCTACCCGGGAGCGCCACGCGGCCTCCGAAATAATAAGGCCCGGCTCCATCCAGTGAAACCGGGCCTGCACATCCCGAAGGACTATGTTGTGCTTACAAGCTAACCCCTTCCTTTTCCCGGGCATACAATACCGCGATCTCGTGCTCTAAGGCCAGGCTGACGTGTTCGGCATCCCTGAGCTGTTTCTCGTTCGTGTTATTATTTGCCAGGGTGGCCAGAAATCCGAATGCCGAAACCAGTACCACGTAAACCAGCAGCTCTGCCCATCCTTTTATCCTTCGTTTTGACTTCATTCTCTGTATCGTTCGTTATACAATGCTCCAAGACACGTGCCATAGATTATAAATTGTTGACTTATATATCTTTAAAAGCCAAGGCAATCCTTGCCACGACCCCGGCCCCGTATCAGAGCGAACATGGAGTGTACGATTCCGGATACCGGAGGGATCCGATCCATTATATATACTATTAATTGTTATATTGGGCGCATAAACCTTCATGTCATGAGGCAACGCAGACGCAGATACACCCGTAAGGAATTCATCCGGACCTCCTCCATGGGTATCCTGGCAACCGGCATCGTTCCGGCCGTATCCGGGAAATTGCTGGCTGCACGGGCGGAACTTCCCACTGCCGTTCTGGGCAGTACGGGCATCCGGGTCTCCAGGCTGTGCGTGGGTGCCCCGAGGATCGAGGAGCCCAGTGTTTTGAGGTATGCACTGGACCAGGGCATCACCTTTATAGATACGGGGAGGCGGTATGCAAACGGAAAGAACGAGGTCATGGTCGGGGAGGCGGTGAAGGGCCGCAGGAAGGACTTTGTGATCCAGTCGAAAGTCAACATCGACCCCGGGAAAGGGACCCTGAATTCGGAATCTGTCTCATCCGGGATCCGGAAATCCTTCCGGGCTTCACTCGAGGAGAGCCTGAAGGCCTTGCAGACGGATTACATAGACGTCATGCTTTTCCACGGGGCCGGCGAGGAGGATGTCCTGTACCACGATGCGGTCCTGGAATCCTTTTCACGGGCAAAGAAGCAAGGAAAGATCCTCGCAACGGGATTTTCCGTCCATGCCAATGTGACCGGGCATATAAAGCGGCATAACAGGGATCCCTTTTACGATGTGATCATGCTCTCCTTCAATCCCCACGGGGGCTATAAAAGATATTCCAGGGATATCCGGTGGGACCATGAAGTGTTGTCCGCAGAACTTGGCGCGGCCGTAAAATCCGGGACCGGCATTATCGCGATGAAGACCTGCCTGGCGGGACCCTGGGCCAACGAGGGCGAAGCGGAAGCCACCTACCCCGGGGCCGTTCGCTGGGTACTAAATCAGCCCTATGTCCATGCTGCAGCCGTTGCAATGGCCAGTTTCCAGCAACTGGACGAGCACCTGGCAGCCATCCGGTCCTGAACGCAGTTTGATCATTCCCGATTTCAGGCTGTTTACCTCCAATTCCAGACCGGTAAGACGGTTTGTCCAACACCGAACCTGGGAGGTTTGGCCCTGTATCCGGGCCGAACCTTTTGACCGTTCCCTACTGCCCGGGAAGGGTATAATAAATACCGGCTCCCGGTCCCAGGGGAAGCCCCAGCAGCAACCAGCCGATGAGCAGGAGGGTCCACACCGTGAAGAATGCGAAGGTATAGGGCAACATGGTCGCGATCACCGTTCCGATCCCCGCATCCTTTTCGTATTTCTGGATGAAGGCAATGATCAGGGCAAAGAAACTCATCATGGGGGATATGACGTTCGTAACGCTGTCACCGATCCGGTAAACGACCTGGCTGAGCTCCGGGGAATACCCCAGCAGCATGAACATGGGAATGAACACGGGGGCCATGATGGCCCATTTGGCGGATGCCGAACCCATGGCAAGGTTGATCAGCCCGGAAAGGATGATGAACAGAACCATCAGGGGGATCAGACCCAGTCCCGAAGCCATCACCAGGTTCGCACCCTTGATGGCAAAGATGATCCCCAGGTTGCTCCATTTGAAATACGCCACGAACTGGGCGGCGAAAAAGACCAGTACATAGTACATCCCCAGGGATTTCATGGCATCGGCCATCCCTTCCATGATGTCCTTGTCGTTCCTGTATTTTTTAATGGTGAACCCGTATACAATGCCCATCAGGGCTGCTGAGATGAAAAGCATGGCCACCACGCCGCGGATCAGCGGGGAACTCAGCACCTGCCCGTCCGGTCCCCTGAAAAAACCCCCTTCCGGGATGATCCCTGCAAGGGTGACGGCCAGTATAGCGAGGGCCACATAAAAGGCCCTTCTCAATCCCTTTTTCTCAACGGTTGAGAGGGTTTCCATCTCCTCCCCTGCCTGGTCTCCTTCGTATTTACCAAATCGAGGTGCAACGAAACGTTCGGTCACCCATGTGCCCGTGAATGCGATCACAAAGGTAGAGGCCACCATGAAATAATAGTTCGCAGTGGGGTTGACCATATAGGCCGGATCGATGATCCGGGCGGCCTCCTCGGAAAGCCCGGCAAGCAGGGGATCGATCGTCCCCAGGATGAGGTTGGCACTGAATCCCCCGGAAACGCCGGCAAAAGCCGCAGCCATTCCAATCACGGGATGCCTGTGCACCGCAATGAAGATGATCCCTGCCAGGGGGATCAGCAATACATAGCCCACGTCACTGGCTGCATTCGAAAGGATCCCGGCCAGCACGAGCACAAAGGTCAGAAGTTTCCTGGGTGAAGAAAGCACAATGAGCCGGATGACCGCGCCGATAAGTCCGCTGCTTTCCGCGATGCCGATGCCGAGCATGGCCACCATGACGATGCCAAGTGGCGCAAAACTGGTGAAATTGAACACCATATCCGTAAGGATGCGGTGAATCCCGTTCCTGGAAAGCAGGTTGACCGGTTCGATAAGCTCTTTTGTGCCGGGATGTACGGCGGTCCAGTCCGCGGCTACGGCGATGGCCGAACATATCAGGATCAGCAGTGCCATGATCCCGAAAAGGGTTGCAGGG
>CAZNQG010000047.1:0-25550 GCA_964575235.1 uncultured Bacteroides sp. | reverse complement strand
CCGATCATTTTTTTAGCAACCACCCCGGCTGCAACGATGCCCAGGGTCAGGCGCCCGGAGAAATGTCCCCCGCCCCGGTAATCCTGGAATCCCCCGAATTTCCGGGAAGCAACGAAATCGGCATGACCCGGGCGCGGCACGTCCTTGATCCGGCTGTAATCGGATGAACGGACGTTCCGGTTTTCGAACAGGATGCAAACCGGGGCCCCGGTGGTACGGCCGTTGAACACTCCGCTCAGCAATACGGGCCGATCCTCCTCCTTCCTGGGTGTGGTGCCCCTGGCCCCGCTTTTTCTCCTGGAAAGGTCGGCTTCAAAGTCGGCGGTATCCAGGGCGATGCCCGCCGGGCACCCGTCGATCAGCACCCCTACGCCGGGACCGTGCGATTCCCCGAAAATGCTGATCCTGAAGATTCTTCCAAAGCTGTTCATCGGTATTCTGTTTTTAAGGCTGTGTTGATTTCGATAATTCCCGGATCCGTAAGATAAGGCTTTCAAGGCTCTTCCGGTCGATCTGTCCCGGCGCCGTTTCCTTTCCCGATCCCGGGGAAGCAAATGTAAATTCGGCGCCCATGAAAGGTCCCGCGATCCGCGTGATCAAGCCCTTCTCCCCCATCCCGATCACGGCCATTCTGCCGGCTTCGTCGTAGAGGCTCATAAGCACCCGTACATCCTCTTCTGCGTTGACCCGGCAGGCAAGCTTGACCACATCGGCCCCGAGCTTCCTGCAGGAGGCCGCGATTTTCTTCAATTGCCGGATTTCCGGTGTGCGGTCAAAGTTGTGATAGGAAATGATGACGTCGCATCCTGCAGCCCTGGCATCCTTGATCAGCTCCTTACGGTAACGGGGATCCGCATCCAGCTCGATATCGACGTAGGTGGCGCCGGCCCGGATAGCCGTGAGGAGGGTTTGCATACGCATTTCCTGCGCGTCGGTCCCAGGACGGAAGGTGGCTATGCTCCGTTTCGAAGAGCCGACGACCCGGCGGATCTCATCCGCGGAAAGGTCCAGCTTGTCGAAACGGAATTCCACAAAGGGTTCCTCCTTTACCAGGGCAAGGCATTCCTCGTATCCGATATTTGCCAGGCTAACACAGATCATGCATCCAGTCTTTAAGCTGTGACAGCGGTACATCCTTTATAACCGCTTTGCCAATGGATTCCAGCAGGATCAGCCTTATGGAATCGCCGTCCCGCTTCTTGTCCCTTCTCATCGCCTCGAAGGCTTCCCCGCAGGGTCCGTCCCACTGCACCGGCAGCCCGAACCGTGTGATCAGGTCCGTAAGCCGGTCCGCCTCTCCGGGAGGTAGCATCCCCAGTTTTTCCGAGAGGCGCGCTGCAAGCACCATCCCGATGCTTACCGCACTGCCGTGGGATATCCCGCCCAGTTTTTCGAAGGCATGGGCAAAGGTATGCCCGAAATTCAGTTTCCTCCGCTCACCGGATTCCTTTTCGTCCCGGGCAACGATTTCGCATTTATCTCGTACACAGGCAGTGATGATCTCCTCCAGAATGCCCGGCTCCCGATCAAGGGCTTCCGGGGCATGTTCTTCCAGGAATTCGAAAAGTTCCCGGTCCATGATCGCGCCGTATTTGACCACCTCGGCAAATCCCGCCCGGAATTCGGACGGGTCCAGGGTCCGGAGCATTCCCGGGTCGCAGATCACGAATTCGGGCTGGCGGATGATCCCGATCATGTTCTTGTATCCCTCGAAATTCAATCCGTTTTTTCCCCCGATACTGGCATCCACCTGGGCAAGCAGGGTGGTAGAGACAAAGCCGAAGGGCAGTCCCCTGAGGTAGGTGGAAGCGATGAATCCTGCAAGGTCGCAGACGATCCCGCCGCCAATTCCGAGGACAAAGGAACTCCGGTCCACCTCCTCCCGGATGAGCCGGTCGTAGACCCGGGACGCCGTTTCCAGGGTTTTAGACGATTCACCGGGTGGAACGACGATTTTTAATCCCTCTGGAGATCCATCCCCGTAAAACCCGTCAACGGTTTCATCCGTTATGATCACTATACGACCGGCCGGCAGGTACTTCCCGGTGTTCCGGAAGGATTCCCCGACGAATATGGCCGAGGTCTTATTTGCCGTATGCAGGTTTATTGCCTTCATGGGGTGCATCCTGTCGGATCAGGATTCGTGGTCCTCCGGTTCAATGTTCATGATCCTGGCCTGGTGGTTAATGGACTCCTGGTGGATGGCACGGAACACACGGGTAATGAATTCATTGCTCAGGCCTTTTTTCAAACCCATATCGAGCCTTTTGTTGAGGATGCTGTCCCATCTCTTGGATTGCAGGATGGCAACGTTGTGTGCCTTCTTGTACTCCCCGATCCGGTTCGCCACCTGCATGCGCTTATCAAAGATATCAATTATTTGGTCATCCAGTTTGTCGATCTCATCGCGCAGCTCAGACATGGTCATTGCCAGACCGTTGTCCAACTCGCTTTTACGCAGGATGATCCGGTCGAGCAAGACTTTCAGGTCGGCCGGTTTGATCTGTTGTTTCGGATCGCTCCAGGCCTTGTCAGGATCGGGGTGTGATTCGATGATGATCCCGTCGAAGTTCAGGTCCATGGCCTCCTGGGATACTTCATAGAGGCGTTCCCTGCTGCCGCAGATATGGCTTGGATCCGTGATCAGCGGAAGGTTGGGGATGCGGCGCTTTAGCTCGATGGGGATCTGCCAGTGCGGGTGGTTCCTGAACTCGGACTTCGCAAAGACGGAAAATCCCCTGTGGATCGCCATGATCCGTTTCAGTCCCGCACCATAAATCCGTTCGATCGCCCCGATCCAGAGCTCCACATCGGGGTTGACCGGGTTTTTCACCATGACGGGTATGTCCGTGCCCCTGAGGGTGTCGGCGATTTCCTGGACGGCGAAAGGATTGGCCGTTGTCCTGGCGCCGATCCATATGATGTCGATCCCGTATTTCAGGGCATCGTATACGTGTTTGACGTTTGCCACCTCCGTTGTGGTGAGCATCCCGGTCTCCTCCTTTACACGCCGGAGCCATGGGAGTCCCGCAGACCCCACCCCCTCGAATGCGTTCGGGCGGGTCCTTGGCTTCCAGATCCCGGCACGAAAAATCTTGATACCCATGCCTGCCAGTTCCCTGGCTGCAGTAAGGACCTGCTCCTCGGTTTCCGCACTGCAGGGACCGGCAATGATGATCGGACGCTGGATGATTTCACTGCGGTCCGAAATGGGCATTAAATCCAGTTCTACTAACATTTTAGTTATGAATTATGTTTGGATGATTGATTTTCCCCTGGTATACTCTCCAAGAATCCCCAGGTCCGATGTGAACGGCTTGATGGCCTCCAGGGACTGCCGGTACAGCCCGTAATCGGTGAATTCCAGGTCCACAAAAAACTGGTATTCCCAGTCCCTCCCGACGATGGGCATGGACTGGATCTTGGAAAGGTTGATCTCGTAATATGAAAGAATGGACAGGATCTTCGAAAGGCATCCGATCTTGTGAGAAACGGCAAAATGGATGGATGCCTTGTTCACTGCATTCTTTGCGGCTGCTCCGTGCCTGCCGTTCCCCAGGATCAGGAAGCGGGTGTAGTTCTTCTTGTTCGTCTCGATGCCGGAAGCCATGATCTCCAGGTCGTATTTTTCGGCGGCAAGCTGTGAAGCGATGGCCCCGACACCCATGAGGTTCTCCTCCCGGATCATTTTTGCGCTCAGGGCCGTATCCATGCTTTCGATCAGCTTTATGTCGTGGTAGCGGTCAAAAAATACCTGGCATTGCAGGATGGCCATGGGATGGGAATATACTTCCCGGATGCCGGATATGCTTTGCCCCGGGATTGCTACCAGGTTCTGCCGGATCCGCATGTAGATTTCACCGATGATCTTCATGGGTGATTCCTTGAGCAGGATATAATTCGGCAGGATGCTGCCGGCCAGTGAATTCTCTATGGCCATGATCCCGTAATCGGCTTTGTCCTTCTTCAGGGCTGCCATCAGGTCCTTGAAGGTGTCGCGGGGCAGGATCTCAACCTCTTCGTTCCCGAAGTAACGAAGGGCGGCGATCTCGTGAAATGCGCCGTAGCCTCCCTGGATTACAATTCGTTTTGTCATTTTCCTATAAATAAAAATCCCGGTCTTTGCGGACCGGGACACAACGTATTATCTGCCTTATTTCATAGTGAGCCCGGTCCGGATTGCTTCCAGAAAAAGTAAAAGAAATAATATGCAAAACACATCGGGTTCATCTTAAAAAAAAAGCCCCGTAAAACCGGGACTTTTGAATTATACCACCCATTCAAATGTCCCCCCGGGTCAGTTGAAATAAAAATGGTTATATTCAAAAATCCTTTTCATTGGCTTAATTCGAGCATAAACCTAAGTATTCTTTTTATCAAATACAAATGCCGGGCCAAAAAATCAGCAGGCAGGATCGGATCAAAGCGGTGATCGATTACTTCCAGGATGCCATGCCGGAGCCTGAAACGGAACTGAGTTACGAGAATCCATACGAGCTGATCGTTTCGGTGATCCTGTCAGCCCAGTGCACCGACAAGAGGGTCAACCTGATCACGCCTGCCTTCTTCCGAAGGTTTCCGCAACCCGCGGAGCTGGCGAAGGCCACCCAGGACGAGGTTTTTGGACTGATTAAAAGCTGCTCCTACCCGAACAACAAGGCAAAGCACCTTCGCGGTATGGCAAAGGTCCTTACAGAAGAATTCGGGGGTACTGTTCCCCAGGATTTGGCAAGCCTGCAGAGACTGCCCGGGGTCGGCAGGAAATCGGCCAACGTCATTGCGGCCGTCATTCACAAGCTGCCCGTCATGCCGGTCGACACACATGTATTCAGGGTTTCTGCAAGAATTGGGCTGACAAGGGGGGCCAAAACATCGCTCCAGGCAGAAAACCAGTTATACCTTGTATTCCCCAAGGAAATGATCCCGCATGCCCACCACTGGCTGATCCTCCACGGCAGGTACATCTGCCAGGCCCGTAAACCCAGGTGCGGGGAGTGTGGACTGACACGGGTTTGCAGATACTACCGGCAAAAGCAAAGATCCGGCAAAACATAACAAGCCGGTCCCGAATCCCGTTAACCATTATGCCGGAACACCCTCAGCGGGGCGTGCCTGTTTATAAGTGTGATTTTTGGTTAAGGATGACTTTCGTATTTTTAGGAACTTAGAAAACAAGCTTTTATGAGAGCGGTCAGGAAGATGCTGTTACTTTTCATGTTGATGGTCCTGCTGGTCCCCACGTCCTTCAAATCAACCAGGGTCGACTACCGTGAAGCCCGTTACAGGAACGTTTGCAAGGACCTGAAAGGGAATGTGCTGCTCTATTTTGTCTTCATAGACAGCAAGTATACGACTCCGTGGACCGAATTCGACATACAATCCACCATCGATTCCATCCGGGCGGCCATTCAATGGCTGCATATCCAGGCCAGGGAAAACGATATTCCCCTGAACATCGTTGCGGATTTTTACATCGGGTCTGAATACACAACCATCCGTAGAAACCTGCCCGGCCCCACCGTTCTTGAATCGTTCACAGAACCCAATTCCAAGCAGGTAAAAGAAAACATCAAGCGCTGGTCCGATGGCGTGGCCAAGATTGTCGGTGAGTCGGTAACCCTGAGACCAAAGGACGGCATCCCGGAAGTCCGGCCGCCCAGGAACAAGGAAAGGCTGGTGGCATTTCTGAGGGATGAAAACAAGGTGGAGAGCGTGGCCCTGTTTTTTCTTGTCAACAACTATTATAAATCCGATGTTTCCATGCCGGTCAATACCTTTAGCACAGAGGACATCGAATTTGTGATCGTCAGCTACAAATACCCTTCCGAAATCGCCCATAATTTTCTCCATCTGTACGGTGCGGCGGACATGTATAAATCCCTTTTGCGAAGGAATGAACGCAACATCAGGACACTGGCAAGGCTTTACCCCGGGGAGGTCATGCAGGAAGCCTATGGGAAGAACCTGAAGGACCTGACCATCAGCAATTACACGAAATACCTGATCGGCTGGAATGAAACACTGGATCCCTCCCTGGAACCCCTTATGATTGACAAGATGCTCGTATATTGAATGAAAACCATCTACCTGGATTATAATGCCACAACGCCGGTGGACCGGGAGGCTGTGGATGCCATGCAGCCCGTACTCTCCGGCATTTTCGGGAACCCTTCCTCCCTGCACCGGTTCGGATACGACGCGAGGAAAATTGTTGAGACCGCCAGAGCGCAGGTAGCCGAGCTCCTGGGCTGCATGCCGGACGAGATCGTTTTCACCAGCGGAGGTACGGAATCAAACAATCATGCCATCAAGGGCATTGCCCGGACACACCGCAGCCGCGGCAGGCATATCATTACTTCGGCCATCGAGCACCCCGCCACCCTGGAAGCGTGCAGGTTCCTCGAAACGGAAGGATACGAGGTTACATACCTTCCCGTTGACCCCCTTGGGTGCGTTAAACTGGAGGACCTGGAGCAGGCCGTCCGTGGGGATACCATTCTCATCACCATCATGCATGCCAACAACGAGATCGGCA
Source organism: uncultured Bacteroides sp. (assembly GCA_964575235.1). Lineage (GTDB taxonomy): Bacteria > Bacteroidota > Bacteroidia > Bacteroidales > SM23-62 > SM23-62. Next base: position 19,015 of record CAZNQG010000047.1, on the reverse strand, counting down.
CCATACAGCCCATCGAGCAGATCAGCCGCCTGGCGAAAAAGCACAACATCCCGGTCCACACCGATGCGGCCCAGAGCGCCGGAAAGATCCCGGTCCGGGTGAAGGAGCTCGGAATCGACCTGCTCTCCCTTGCCGCACACAAGTTGTACGGCCCCAAGGGAATCGGTGCCCTTTACATCCGCCAGGGAACTGCGCTGGAAAAACTGATTCACGGGGCCGACCATGAACAGGATCGGAGGGCCGGCACGGAAAATGTCCTGCTGATCGCAGGATTCGGGAAAGCCTGCGAGGTGGCCCGAAAGGACCTCCAGCGAAACCGGAAAACCATGCAGGAAACCAGGGACGCCCTGTTCCGGGAGATTTCCTCAGGGGTGCCGGGGGTCGTTCGAAACGGGGATCCCGATCGCTGCCTTCCGAATACATTGAACATCGGGTTCCCCGGCGTAGAGGCCAATCTCCTCCTGTCCGCCATACCGGGAGTGGCCGCGTCGGCAGGAGCCGCATGCCATGCCGAGCAGAAGGAAATCTCCCATGTCCTGCAGGCAATCGGACTGGAACCAGACCTGGCCATGGGATGCATCCGCCTGTCCACCGGTAAAATGACAACCATGCAAGAGGTCAGGGAAGCCGCCAGGCAGATCGTCGACGCTGCTCTCCCCCTTATGGGCACTCACGGAGCGGAGATGAAACAGGCATCCGCTCCCGTCAAGGTACGTCTGACCGGTTTCAGTCATGGACTCGGATGCGCCTGCAAGATGCGGCCACAGGACCTTGAGGCCGTCCTTGCCAGGATGCCCATCCCGGAGCATGAAGCCATCCTGGTGGATGCAAGGGATTCCGACGATGCCACGGTATGGAAGACGGGGCCTGACATCGCATGGGTCCAGAGCGTGGACTTTTTCACCCCGGTGGTGGATGATCCTTTCCGTTTCGGAGCCATCGCTGCCGCAAATGCGCTCAGCGACCTGTACGCAATGGGGGCAACCCCGCTCTTTGCACTCAACATCGTCGCGTTCCCCGTTCAAAGGCTTCCGCTCTCAGTCCTCCAGGAAATCCTGGAAGGCGCCGGATCCGTCGCCAAAGAGGCAGGCATTTACATATTGGGGGGGCACACCATCGAGGACAACGAGCTCAAATACGGTATGGTGGTCAACGGGCGGATTCACCCGGACCGGATCTTCCGTAATTCCGGGGCCATGCCCGGTGACTCACTGGTCCTGACCAAACCGCTTGGAACCGGTATACTGGCCACCGCCCTGAAACGTGATTCCCTGAAAAAGGAATGGATGGATCCCATGATCCTGGCCATGTCGACCTTAAACCGGGCCCCTGCAGAACTGTTTCCCCGGTTTCGCATTCATGCCGTAACCGATGTCACGGGTTTCGGCCTGCTCGGCCACCTTTTTGAGATGGCCAGGGCCAGCGGTGTGACGGCCGTCGTTAATTCTCCCGCGATACCCGTTTTGAAAGGGGTTCAGGAATCCATTCAGGCAGGGATGATCCCGGGCGGGAGCCTACAGAACCTGGCATATGCAGAAAAACATACGACCTGGGAGGGCGAGTTCTCCAGGGAGAGGAAGATCATTCTTGCCGATGCTCAGACCAGCGGGGGACTGCTGATCGCGCTGCCCGCAGGAGAGGCTGAATCCTACATCTCCCAGGCCAGGAAGGCCGGATGTCCCGATACCGTGATCATCGGCGAAATAAACCCGAAGGGAAAGCAGGCCATCGTCGTGCGCTGAGGGAACTCTTTCCTCTGCCGGTATGCATTCTCCGGGCATGTGACGGATTCCCGATCCGGCCGGGGGACATATTCGTATCTATCTTTTAATCAGATAGTTATGGCAAATATCAATTGCAATTTTATTTTGTTTTTTAAAAAAAAGTGTTATTTTTACTACACCATTACCCAGTATGTTTTGTGTGATTATCCAAAAACTTCGGCCATATGTCAAAAAACTTATTTCACCCTTTGCCTGTTAAATTAGCTGCTATCGTTTTAATGGCAGCCTTATTTTCAGGATGCGGATCTGATAAGCAAAAGCAAGGATCCGGCGAGTTTACGCTGGATGAATCAGAGCTGGATGCCGACCTGCTGGAAGATATTAATTCTGCCAAACAGATTTTTTACAGCCTGCCCTCCCCCCTGGAAACAGCCATGCTAATTAAAAGCGCAGGAGCCACCTATAACGAGGAATTGCTCAATCCCATCGAAAACGCCTCCAATTACACAACAAACCGCAGCATGGCCCTGAACCTGGGCATCTATACCACCGACCTGAGCTTTGCCAGCCTTTTCGACCAGACCCAGACCTCAATCAGCTATATGAATGCAGCCAAGCAAATGGCGGACGGGCTTGGAATACTGGATGCCATCGACAACAACACCATAGAACGGCTGGAAGAAAATATCAACAACCGGGATGTGATCATGGAAACCATTTCCGAAACATTCATGAACTCCAGTTCCTTTCTAACGGAGAATGAGCGTCCTGCACTTGCATCCATCGTGCTGGTCGGCGGCTGGGTGGAAGGTCTCTACATCGCCTCGAGCATCGTAGGCGACGAATCCATTAAAGACAACAAGCTCGTTGAGAGGATCGTGGATCAGAAGCTTTCCTTCGACATCGTCCTGAAACTGCTGCAAGACAACAAGGATAACATGGATGTGGCAGGTTTGTTGGAAGACCTGGACGACCTTAAAACGACCTTCGACAAGATCACCATCACCACAACCAAGATCCAGGCCGTTCCGGATGAGGAATCCAATGTAACGGTACTGAAATCGGAATCAACCATTGATATCACACCCGCGGTATTCAAAGAGCTGCAGGCAAAGGTTAATGCATTAAGAACAAACTTCATCTCATAAAAATCACCGCTCATGAAAAAGCTTTTTCAGATCACTGTTGCAATTGCTTTACTGGCCTTGGTTCCTCTGTCCGTAAATGCGCAGTGTAAAGGATTTGCAAAAAAACTCTGCAAAGTTGAGCTTTATCCATATACACATGATGGGAATTATCATGCCGCCATACTCACGGTCGGGGAAGAAGCTGAATTATACAAAACCTTTTACTCCGATACGGACTACAGGATATCCGTATGCGGATCAGAGGCATTGCCGGAGATTGAATTCAGGATCATTGACTCGGATCGAGACGTTTTGTACTCCAATAAAGAAAGAGATTACTCCCGTATCTGGGATTTTCGGCTTGAAGCCAGCCAACAATTGAAGATCTTCGTTAAGGTCCCCGCCCCGGAGGGTTTGCCTGAAGAAGCCGGAAGCGGTTGCGTGGCCATCATGTTTGGCTTTAAGGAAAAATAACATACCCATAGAAACACAAATGCCGGCCCTCAAGCCGGCTTTTTTTTTTACTTGGATTATCAGCCGGAGGCATGGCTTGCCAAGGAGCCTTATTTTGCGGTTACTGCCGCAAAATTCAGCGACGTGCCAGCCATGCCGCAGGCAAGAAGCAGCGACGTTCCAGGAATCTTGTCAGCCGGAGGCATTGCCGGAAAAGGAGCCTTTTTTTGCCGCAGGCAAAAAGCAGCGACGTTCCGGCAATGCCGGAGGTGAATGGATTACTGGAGTTTGGCAGCGAGAAAACGGCCGGTATGGGAGCTGTTCTGCTTTACCAGATTTTCCGGTGTGCCTGCGAAGACGACCTTCCCTCCCCCTTCCCCGCCTTCGGGTCCCAGGTCGATGATCCAATCCGCCGACTTAATGATTTCCAGATTGTGTTCAATAACTACCAGGCTGTGCCCTTTTGCGATCAGTTCCTGGAAGGCCTCCAGCAGTTTGCGGATATCATGGAAATGAAGGCCGGTTGTAGGTTCGTCGAAAAGGAACATGATGTGCTTGCTGCCGGATTCCTTTGAGAGGAAGGAGGCCAGTTTCACACGCTGGCTTTCGCCTCCGCTGAGGGTACTCGAAGACTGCCCGAGCTTCACGTATCCCAGTCCCACATCCGCCAAGGGTCGGAGCCTTTCAACGATCCTTTTTTCCGTGGTCCCTGCCCCTTTCCCGGAAAAGAACTCAATGGCTTCGTCAACGGTCATTTCGAGAATTTCATGTATGTTACGGTCCCGGTACCTCACCTCCAGGATATCATCCTTGAACCGCTTGCCATGGCAGCTTTCACAGAGCAGGAAAACATCGGCCATGAACTGCATTTCAACTTTGATCACCCCTTCCCCCTGGCACTCTTCGCAACGGCCGCCGTCGATGTTAAATGAGAAATGGGAGGCCTTGTATCCCTGGATGACGGAGGCTTGCTGTGAGGCGTACAGCTTTCGGATCTCATCGTATGCCTTGAGGTAGGTAACGGGGTTGGATCGGGACGACCTGCCGATTGGATTCTGGTCCACCATTTCCACCCCGTCCAGCATCTGGATGTCCCCTTCGAGCAGATCGTGATCGCCCGGCTTCTCGCCATGGATCCCGAATCTTTTAAGCATGGCCGGGTAGAGAATGCCTTTGAGCAGGGATGATTTCCCGGATCCGCTCACACCGGTCAGGACGGTCAGAGTGTTCAGGGGGAACCGGACGTTGATTTCCTTCAGGTTGTTCTGCCGGGCTCCTCGTACCTCGATGTAGTGGTTCCACTTCCGCCGATTACCATTGACCCCGATTTTTTCCAGGCCGAGCAGGTATTTTGATGTCAGACTTTCCAGTTGCGGATCCAGTCCGTCCACGGTTCCCTGGTAAATGACCTCTCCACCGAGGCGCCCGGCCATGGGTCCCATATCAACGATCTGGTCGGCTGCACGGATGATCTCTTCATCGTGCTCTACAACCAGCAATGTATTCCCCAGACGCTTGAGGTTATTGAGAACCCCAATCAACAGATGCGTGTCCCTCGGGTGCAGTCCGATGCTGGGTTCGTCGAGGATATAAAGGGAACCTACCAGGCTGCTGCCCAGGGAGGTTGCCAGGTTTATCCGCTGGGATTCTCCGCCCGAGAGGGTTGATGATAACCGGTTCAGGGTAAGGTAGCCCAGACCGACCTGGACCAGGTAACCGATCCGGTTGCGCAGCTCCATGACCACCCGTCCGGCCACCTCCAATTCATGCCTGCTCAGTTTAAGCTCGTCAAAAAAGGCAAGTAGTGCGGAAGCCGGTAACAACACAAGCTCCTGTATGGACTTCCCGTTCACCTTCACATAGGATGCCTCCTTTTTGAGCCGGGTTCCCCGGCATTCCGGGCAGGTGGTCTTGCCCCGGTACCTGGAAAGCATGACCCTGTACTGGATCTTGTATTTTTTCTTCTCCAGGTGCCGGAAGAAAGCATCGAGTCCCCTGAAATGCTTGTTGCCGGTCCAGAGCAGCCGTTTCTGTTCAGGGCTAAGCTGGTAATAGGGTTTGTGGACCGGGAAATCAAAATCCGGGGCGCGGAGGACCAGCCGTTCCTTCCACCGTTTCATTTTTTCACCTTTCCAGCATACGATCGCATCTTCATATACCGAAAGGCTCTTGTTGGGGATGACCAGGTCTTCATCGATACCGATCACCTTTCCGTATCCTTCGCACTTGGGACAGGCCCCGAGCGGATTGTTGAAACTGAACATGTGCACATCGGGTTCCTCGAACCGGATGCCATCCGCCTCAAAGGAGTCCGAGAATACGCAGGTTGTATCCCTGCCCTCCAGGCGGACCATTACGTGGCACTCCCCTTTTCCAAGGCTGAAGGCCGTTTGTATGGAATCCGCATACCGGCTCAGGGAGTCCTCGTCCAACTGTATCCGGAACCGGTCGATCACGATCGGGATTTGGCTTCCTGCTTCCGGATACGATTCCCTCTTCAGCATGTCTTCGATCCGGGTGAATCCGTCGGGGGACTGCACCCTGGTGATCCCCTGCTTCAGGAGCAACGCAAGCTGTTCCTTTACCTCTCTTCCCTCGGTAAGGGTAAACGGCGCAAGCACAAGGGCTTCCTCATCGCTTCCGATATCCCGGATGAAGTTAACGACGTCCGTAACGGAGTGCTTCTTTACGAGCTTCCCGCTGACCGGTGAATAGGTCTTGCCTATGCGGGCATACAGGAGCTTCAGGTAATCGTATATTTCGGTGGAGGTTCCCACGGTGGATCTGGGATTGCGGGTATTGACCTTTTGTTCGATCGCTATGGCCGGCGGAATACCGCTTATCATATCCACGTCGGGTTTGTCAATCCGCCCTAGAAATTGCCTCGCATAGGCGGATAGGCTCTCCACGTATCGGCGCTGCCCTTCGGCATAAAGGGTATCAAAGGCCAGCGAGGACTTACCGGAACCCGAAAGTCCCGTAATGACAATGAATTTATTCCTGGGAATGCGTAGATTGACGCTCTTCAGGTTGTGTACCCGGGCTCCCTTAATCTCAATGAATTCTGCCGGTTTGGATGAGCTTTCTGGCATGAAAATTGAGGCATAATAAGAGGATGATTTAACATCTTTTAATAGATTTCAAAAGTAATATTTTTTGTAATACGAATAATTTTGCTTTATTTGCACAATCAAACTCATTTTCAAATAACTAACCTAAACACGGAGGACTGCCTATTGCTCAAAGATCTACCCTGACGGAACCAAATTAGGAGGTAGTTTTGAATTTACGTAGCGTTTCAGACCAGGAGCTTGTCAGGAGGTTTATCCAGGGTGATCAACTGAGCATTGAAGTTCTGATCAACCGGCACAAGAATAAGGTTTTTACCTACATCATACTCATTGTAAAGAATCAGCAGCTCGCTGAAGACATTTTCCAGGATACATTCATCAAGGTCATACGCTCCCTGAAAGATGGGAAATACAAGGATAACGGGAAATTCGTATCCTGGGTGATACGTATTGCCCACAACCTGACCATAGATCACTTCCGGAAGGAGAAACAGATCAGCACATACTCCAACGAGGATTACGAAGCCGACATATTCAACTCGAAAAAACTTGCGGACGGAACCATTGAAGACATCCTGGTCGAGAACCAGATCGTTCACGAAGTAAAGCAGTTGATCGAATACCTTCCGGAGGACCAGAAACAGGTGATCCTGCTCAGGCATTACGGGGGACTGAGTTTTAAGGAGATCGCCGAGCAAACGGGTGTGAGCATCAATACGGCCCTGGGCAGGATGCGGTATGCCCTGATCAACCTTCGCAAACTGATTGATCAGAAGAACCTTAGCCTTACCAAGATCTAGTCAGATAAGTTTTTAATCTAAACTTTCCCACATAGCAACAATAAAAACATTCCACGGGCGTTAGGTATGTATACTCAATTATTCAACTGCCTATGGTGAATATTTCTACCCTGTTTTACGTACTGGAGAATCTGGAGGGGAACCGGGATGAAGCAATCGATCTCGGGGAGATCCTTGATCTTGAGTATAAATACCTGAAAGGAATCTTCGAGATTATCGACAGGGCCAAACCGGAAATAAGGTCCACCGTCATGGAAAACATCCTCCGATCCGTCCCCAGTCATTAATTGTACTCTAAATCATACTGTCAGAATAAGGCCCCGCTGCTGGTGCAACGGGGTCTTTTTCATTTCCCGTCGATGGCCGGGTCAGGGATATGCATTCAGGAAGTTAACCAGCTGACAGGCCAGGATGCCTGCTGTCTCCGTCCGGTATACCGCCTCTCCAAGGCTGATCTCCTTGAATCCCCTGTCAAGGGCCATCTCCACCTCATCCTGCGTGAAGTCACCCTCCGGTCCGATCAGCACCATCCAGGAAAGGCAACAAGATCCGGGCCTTGGTGGCAGGGATCCCGTGGATGCGCTGCAATGGGCTATGTACTTTATATCCGCTTCTGCACGTTCGAGTAAATCCGGCAGGGGAAGCATGGGATTGAGCTTTGGCAACAAGGCCCGTCCGGACTGTTTCATGGCCGCAAGAAGGATCTTCCCGGAACGGTCCTGCCGGATATGGTTTCGTTCGGAACGCCGGCACAGCAGCGGGGTTATTTCCTCGACACCAAGCTCCGTGGCCTTCTCGAGGAACCATTCAAACCGGTCGCTGCTTTTGGTCGGGGCAATTCCAAGGTGCAGGTGATAATCCCGGACCAGGTGCCCTTTGACCGTATCCCGGATCAAGACCAGGGTGCGGTACGGGTCGGGAGTGGCAACAACCCCCCTGTAAAGGTTGCCCCTGCCGTCCACCAGGTCAACGGGATCGTCTTTTTTCAGGCGCAGAACCCTGACCAGATGCCGGGATTCCTCCTCTGCCAGGAATGCCTCCTGGCCTTCAAACTCCTGCGTATAAAAGACCGGCATGTATGCAGTTACTTATTCTTCTACGGGCGGCAGTTCCTCCTCAAACCTTCGCAGGAACATGCCTTTCTTTCTGGCGGTCGCGGTAATGAAAATGAAGGGCACCTGGTTTTTCGGAACCTTCATCTGGCGTTCCTTCGTTTTCAGTTCGCTGATGGTATAATTGAAGTCGCGGTTGCTCGAAAGACAATGCATCACCCCCCTGGTATACCCGAAGTAGTACCAGTTCCTTTCGTCCAGTTCAAGGTAGATATCCAGAAGGTCCCCGCTCCGTTTTTTTTGCAGCTCGATGATGCCGTTCAGCTTCTTATAAACGGGATGCCCGTTAATGCTTCCCAGCGATATCTTCCCGTCCGAACGATAGGATTGGGTTTCCTGGTTCCAGAAGAGCCTGATATGGGAGAAGAACAGGGACTTGTCAAGCTCTTCAACGGTACTCTGATATTCCCCGTACAAACTCAGCTCCGTCTGCAATGCTTCGGCACGCTCCATGCCAACCAGTTCCGACATCATCTTCAGGTACTCCGGATCCGCCATGTCGACTGCTTCAAGGTTCGGGAAGCTGTCGATCTCGTTAGCCATGACCTGAAAGGCTGCATCGGACATGAAGAAATCCAGGAGCAGGGCTATATCCAGGTCCGTCTCCCCGGTCTCCATATTATGAACCACACTGCCGACCGAGGACATACGCACCTGTCCCAGGATCAATCCCGTGCGGATCTTACCTTCACCGTACTCGATGCAATCCCGTGTTGAAAGTTTCAGGAAATTCCCCGGGATGTCCGGTTGATCCAGCTTCTCCTTTTCCGCTATGCGGTATTCCGCGGTTTCATCATCGTAATACAGGAATCCCTGTGCCGTCAGAATGGGCCTGTCGTAGGAAAGCTTTCGCCGGCCGTTGAAGGCCGGGTAAATATGTGCCGAATCCATGGAAATATATATGCCGGAGTAGATATAGTTCATATTGATGTCGAGCGGCTGTTCCGGTACCGGGATGTAGATGCTGTCCGGATTGATCACACTCCTGAATTTCAGGTAATTATGTTCATTATACGGACAATCATGGAATATCTTGGCCCCGCCGTCAAAGGTAAGGAAGCGGTTCTCTGCATACAGTTCAACCCTGCCCTGGTATCCGTAGTGGGGACTGAGGGTGAAATCCACGCTTTCTGCAATCATGCCCTCTGCTGTGGTGTGTATGGAATCGTCGACACGGATTTCATGAAACAGGATCTGCTGCGGTTCACCGGTTGCATTGATGTAATCGTAATGACCGGAACCCTCGTATTCGTATTTGCCCAGAACCTTGGCCGTGGCATCGTAAAACTCATGCAGCCTGTTTTTCCGGCTGGCAATTATTTTCGCACCGCTGAATTCACGCATTTCTCCGTTCGGGTCTATAATGACCTCCCCGTCCACCGGATAGATATAGGCATCGGCCACCCTGAGGAAGGTCACATGAGATCCCCTGAGGATGTTCCTCCGGTAATCGTAAACGGCCCGGTTCGAAACAAAATCCAGGGAATCCTGATAGGGATCCACCGAAATATAACGCGGGCCCATCATGACATCCTCCCCGTCCTCACGGGTAATGATCTCCGGAACGGTATCCGTCACCGAGGCCGATCCCATTGCCAGAATGGACTCATCCATCTCCCATCTGAAAAGATCCAGCCGGCTCACGTACTTATTCTCAGGAAATTTCACCAGTGAGAACTCCTCGTTGGTCTTAAAGAGTCCCGAGCGGTCCTGGAAATCCACGTGTGCACGGACGTTGTCGGTAATCAGTGTAAACCCGGTGGTGTTCACGGATTTAAGTCTGAAGTCAGCCGTGTCCGAATCGAAAACGTAGGCAGTATAGGTATACCGGTCGGATTCCAGGACCGAATTGGTAAGGTCCATTCTTCCTTTCCCGCTCAGCCCCGCAGGCGTAAGCACAAGTGATCCATCCAGCCGGGTCGAATCGTTCAGTATGGTAAAAGGCCGTTCTCCCCTGTCGACCATCATGGTATCGCGGTATGGATACCACAGGATGTCGTTCATGGACGAATTCACCATGGGGTATTGAACTTGGGTCAGCTTTTGGCGGATGGTAAAATCCCTGGCCTCGGTCATCAGGGAGTCCGGATGGAAAATAATGTCTTCCGCCCGGGCAGTGGAAGTCAGGTATGTAAACTGTCCGGTCCCCCTGAGTCCCTGGTTACTCAGGCGGATCAGGTTGGTGTAATGGCCTTTGCCCCGGTAAAGTTCAAATCCCCCGGGTCCCGTCATGTATGTAAATCCAAGAGAATTATCCGGCTGGACGTAAATGCCGTGCTCGAAGTCCGGAAAAATATCCGCGGAATGAAGCTTTCCTTCCAGGTTCAGTCCCCTCCGGTCGAAATTATCCAGGCTGTCCATGATAAAGGGATAGACCTCGAAATAAAAATCATCCTTTTTATATACACCGTTCTGAATATCGTGTGCATCATAGTAAATGAATGAGTTTTCCGTGCTCCGGAAAAGGGGATAACTCGGGTAATCCTTGCGCCCGGATTTATTTTCCGGGTAGTCGATCAGAAGTTCACCGGACATATCCTGGATGAGGCTCTGGATAGCGAGCAGGGTTACCTGGCCGTAGGCATCCACCTCGTCCCCGATCACCTGCATGCTCAGGGAATCGATATCGGTAAGGTTGATCCTGAATTTATCGTAGCTGAAAAGGAAGTTATTCCCGAAAAAGGTGAACAATCCCGCATTGACCACCCCGTTAAAGATAAAGTCCCGGCCGCGTTTCATGGTAATGGTCTGGTTCTCCGGAAAGATGTATACTGCCTGTGCATTGCTCAGCCGGATCATTTTCAGCCCGTTTATGTGCAGGTCGTTATTCCTGAGATCGAGGCTCGCGTTCTCAAGGGGTGATGCCGTCTCCGAGACCAGGTCGATGACATCGTAATCGATCGAATTCACACTTGCATAGATCCAGTCATACAATTTCTGCCTCAGGGTTATGAGCTCCCGTTCCAGGTCGTAATTGATGAATCCGAGGATTGACAGGCGGATCAGCATTTGCTGCAATTGATTGTAGCGGGTCCGGCTGTAACGGGCAAAATCATCGGCCCGGAATGTTATATCGAAGACTTGTTCGGAGTAACGCCGGAGGGTGACAAGGATGTTTTCTTCATCGATTCCCTGGATCCGGTAATAGGTTCTTGCATCGAACAGGTTATCGGACTGGAAATTGGCAAGGCCGGTGGCCGACCCCTCTTTCATTTTGAACAGGATCACATCATCATCCAGGTTCCAGGATAACTGCTCAAAGTTCATTTCCACATTATGGTAGGAATTATGGTAAGGAGATTCGGACTGATAACTGCCTGTCCTGAAGAAGGATATCCGGTTTTCCCCCTCGTAATATTCCATTCCGGTACTGGGGTGGTAAATGGAGTCCGCTTCAATGTAAAGCGAAATTTCGGCATTCATGCTAGAAAGCACCTGTGGATTAAAATAAAAGGATTCCGAGCGGGCTACGATGACCAGGGTATCCCTTCGCAGGAACTTCATGGTTGCTTTACGGTACTGGGTTCCCGTGCCCACCATCTTGGATCCCAGCATGCTGATCCCACCGGAATAATCCACATTCTTGTAAATATCGTTGATGGAATAATCCAGTTGGAAGGATGCAAACCTGGGGTAGTTGGCCCTGGATGCTGATATAATACGCTCCGCCCTGTGTTCGAGCTTGCCGGGGACCGAAAAATCGAAGTATTCGAGGTTGTAATACCTGGCTGTATCAACCCGGAACTCGGAATATCGGAGATTTAACCTGTAACGGTCAAATTCGGCATATATCCGGTCTCCCGGGTACCCTGAGCGTTCCCAGTTGACCCTGCCCCGTGTTCCCGTCCAGAGCGAAGTGAGAGGGTTCATCATGCCCCGGGTTTGCAGGATCATGATGCTGTCTCGCACGGCATAACATGTCAGGTCGGTCGCATCGTCGATGTAAAGGCGGATCGAGTCCGTATATTCGAGCCTGAAATTCCGGTTTGAGGAGGCCCATGTAGTGGAATTGGTCTGATATATAATGCCGGATTCCAGTAAATTCCGTGTAAATGTCATATACCCCTGGATCACAGGCAGGGTCAGATTCTTCGGACCTGTAAAATCGAGCATGGATTCAATCCACGCCCTCCGGTTATCGGGGCGCAGAGAATCCAGTGAGAAAAAATACAGGTCCTCGATGAAGATCATGAATTGGGGCCGGGGCCGGGCGTTTTTATCGAGCAACCGGTTGGAAATAACGATGATCTCCTTTTTGCTTGTATCGGCCAGACTGCCGTCGTTCCATCGTTGTACGAGGGATTGTACCGCTTCCGGCAGCGGGCCTTCCGCATCAAAACCCGTGAAATTCAACAGTTCAGTCGGGTATTTCTCCATATCTGTGGAGAACCTCCTGAAAATTTCCTCCTGGGCCGGACATTGTAAAAAAGCAGGTATAAGAAACAGGACAAGAAGAATGCGCTGGCTCATCGCTGAATGGTTAGAAGTGCAATTAACCGCAAATTAATCAGCTTTTCTGTAAACTGCAACCACCCATTCATTCATCGAATGACTATCCACCGGTGTGAGTCCCCTGTCAAACGCTGAACGGCCGAGGATTTCCATGTCGTTTTCGTAAAAGCCGCTGAGCATGGCAATACCCCCTTCCGTCAAAAGGGTGGTGAGGTTTTCCATTTCCGTGTTCAGTACATTCAGGCTGATGTTTGCAAGAACGGCATGGAAGGGCGTTTTATCCAGCGACCCGAGTTCTCCATGGACCACATGGATGTTTTTGCAATGGTTCAGTGCGACGTTCTCGCAGGCGTTCCGGTAGGCCCATTCATCTTTGTCCACGGCAACCACGGTACCGGCCCCCATTTTCTCAGCCAGGATGGCGAGCACACCCGTGCCGCATCCGAAATCCAGTACCCTGAGGCCATCCCAGGCATATGACAGCATGGTCCTGAGCATAAGCCGGGTGGTTTCATGGTGAGCCGTTCCGAACGACATCTTTGGGGATATGACCAGGTCATACCTCAGGTTTTCCGGCGCGCTGTGGAAAGGTGCACGGACCGTGCACCGGTCTGTGATATGGACCGGGGGGTATTCCTTCTCCCAGGCAGCGTTCCAGTTTGTTTCCGGCAGGCTCACCGTCCGCATGGAATGAAGCCTGTCTCTGATCCCCCGGGAATCCAGGAAAGTTTCGAAATCCACTTCAGAGAATTCACTTTCCCGCAGGTAGGCCCGGATCCTCCCCTCCTCCTCTTCAAACCCGGAGAAACCGTACTCCCCCAGCAATGCCAGGACGATCTCCTGTTCCGATAAACGGTCGCTGGAAAGCTCAATGCTTATCTCCAGAAATTTTTCCAAGATGCTTACATGGACTGCACGATGGCAATGAAATCCTCGGCAACCAGGGATGCCCCCCCGATCAATCCTCCGTCTACATCGGGATTGGCGAACAGTTCCCCGGCGTTTGAGGGTTTGCAGCTTCCCCCATAAAGGATTGTCAGTTCCTCGGCTGCCGAATCGCCAAACCGTTCCCGTACGAGTCCCCGGATAAAAGCATGCATCTCCTGAGCCTGAGCCGGACTTGCGGTAACCCCGGTACCGATTGCCCATACGGGTTCATACGCGATTACCACCCGGCTGAAGGCATCCGCATCCAGCCCGAAAAGGGCCGTTTCGACCTGCTCCCTCACCACCCTGAAATGATCGCCCGCCTCCCGCTCCGGCAACAGTTCACCGCAACAGAAAATGGGTTTCAATCCCTCCTCCAGGGCCAGGGTCAGCTTTCGATGCAAAAGCTGGTCTTCTTCCCCGAAATAGGTTCTTCTTTCCGAATGGCCAATGATGACGTATTGTGCGCCGGCCGAACGGATCATTGCTACCGAAACCTCGCCGGTATAGGCTCCTCCGGCTTCGGAGGCACAGTTCTGCGCACCCAGGCTGACGCTGGTCAGGATTTCCGCCACCGGACCCAGGTGTATAAACGGAGGTGCCAGAACCACCTCGGAACCCGTCCGGTTCTTCTCGAAAAAATCGTTTATGGATTGCGCCAGTTGAATTCCTTCCTGCAGGGTCTTGTTCATCTTCCAGTTCCCTGCCACCATTGATTTTCTCATATTATTCATTTTTAAGGTTCACGATCGCCTTTTTCATCAGGCGAATTGTATCCTGGGATCAAGGCTTGCATACACCAGGTCCACAAGGATATTAATCAACACAAAAATAAGGGAGATCAGGATGACCGAGCCCAGCACCAGCGGAAAATCATAATTATTCAGGGCATCCACGATGATGTAGCCCAGTCCCTTCCATCCGAATATGTATTCAACAAAAATAACCCCTGCCATCAGGGATGCGAACCAGCCGCTTGCCGCGGTAACGACCGGATTCAGAGAGTTTTTCAGGGCATGCCTGCGCAGGATCCGGATAAAGGACAGTCCTTTCGCCCTGGCGGTGCGTATGTAATCCTGTGAAAGTACATCCAGCATGGAACTACGTGACAGCTGAACCACCACGGAAAGTGGCCTGATCCCGAGGGTCAGCGCCGGGAGTACGAGGTTCTTCAGGCTGAGCCGGATTCCGTTTCCATACGCATCCACCTCGAAAAGGTTCCCGGTAAGGTTGAGTCCCGTAAAATCCTGGAGCCTGTATGCAAAAAGCCAGCCGACCAGGATGGCGGCAAAAAACGACGGGAGCGACATACCAAGGGAGGAAAGCACCAGAATGGCCCGGTCGTACAGGCCGTCTTTCGCGATGGCAGCAATGATGCCCAGGAAGGTTCCCAGTACGAAAGCCAGGGCCATGGCGGAAAAGGCAAGTATAAAAGTATTTGGAAGAGCCTGCAGCAACACCCTTCCCACCTTCTCCCGGCTCTGGAACGTTCGTCCCAGGTAAGGCGGCTTAACCACCAGGGCCCGGTGTGGGGTAAGGCGCAGCAGCCTGATCGTCTGCCCGTACTTCGTCTCATCGAGGTAGATACGGCTGTTTGGGTTCTCCGGATCCATCAGGGACAATGGAGACAGGTCGTTCAGATAGGCCAGGTACTGGATGTATCTGGGCCGGTCCAATCCAAGGTCTTTTCGTATGCTCTGAAGGGTAGCCTCATCGGCCCGTTGCCCGGCCATCATTCTTGCAGGATCTCCGGGCAGGATGTGAAAAAGCAGGAATACAATGCTGACAACCCCCCATGCAACGAGGATCCCGTATAGGATCTTTTTAAGCAGATAAACAGCCAATTTAACGACCGTTTTTTCTTTTGTAAACGGGAAGATACATTAAACCGGCGGATAATACCAGAAACAAAGAGATGAAAATCCCGAGGTTCCACTTCTCCATCAACCTCCGGTATTGCGTCATGGTATGGGGTACAATCCCTCCTTCCAGCTCTTCCGGGGAGGGGAAATCGTTGTAATGCCATTTACCAATGATAGTCCCCTCCTTCAGCAGCAGGAGTCCCGGGTTGGACCGGACAATGGTTTTCAGGGCAATTTCATCCGTTGTATAGGTTTCGAATCCAAGATCCAGTTCCTCCACGGTCTCATCAACATCTGCGGGGATGGATGCGCTCAAACAGTAGAATGAATGACCGTTGACCTGGCACCAGGAAGCCAGTTCATCGGCCCGGAGGAGCGCTTCCCGGTCCGCTTTCTCCATAAGGGTGCATACGAGCAGGAAGCTGTATCCTTCTTCCTGCAGGATGCTGGGAACATGATCGATACCAAATTCATCCATAATGGTAAAATCATGGATGGGAGGTTCGTATCCGCGGCGGACAAGGATGTGTTCCGAGTCCACATATTTCCATGTGGTGTCCTGCCAGGGAAAGTTCTCCTCCGTGAATTCACTCGTTTCACCGTCCTTCTCGTAATAGAGAACGGTCTTGTACTCGTCCAAAGGCATGCCTTCGGGAACGGATATTTTGTCCGGGATATAGGTCCCGATGCTGTAGGGCCTGAAATCCAGCATGGGAAGGTGCCGCAAAGCATTGAACTCCATGGAAAGGAAAAGAACTGCAAACGCCAGCAATCCCCCCCAGGCATACATGTCTGAGTCGGGTTCCGCCTGATGCTTTCGGAAACCCAATACGATGAAAACAAAAGGAAGCAGGATCAGGTTCTTGGCGAAGGTCTGCCAGTTGGTCAAAACGATGGCATCCCCGAAGCAACCGCAGTCGGTCACGGGATTGGTCAGGGCAATAACGAAAGTCAGGATGGTGAAAAACCACATGAAAAAGGCCACCAACCATGCGCCCAAACGGTAACGGAAGGCAAACAGAAGGCTGATGCCGATCAGGAATTCCGCCGCGGCGTGCGTAAGGGCGAGCGGGATTATGACCGGTTCGAGAAACTCGAGGCCAAATGCGATGAAATAGTCGGAAAATTTAAAGGCAGATCCCATGGGATCGACACCCTTTACAAACCCGCTGAAAACGAATACGAGTCCCAGGATCATCCGGGAGGCAATCAGCGCAATGCGAATCATCTTCTCTTTGTGCATGATATCAATGAAATAGCAAGTTTTCTAGCTTTTCAAAAATTCTTTCCTGTGGAAGCATTTCACCCTGCCGGTCCGCGCAGTTTACAATATGCATGGTATTATCGGATGAGGCATGATCCAGGTATACATCGCGAACTTTCTTCTGGAACTCCAGATTCTGCTCATGTATGTCAAGCTTGCCCTCCAGGTAACTCCGGTCATCTCCGTTCCGCTCTGCAGAGAGCTTCCTTGCAGTGAAATGAAAGGGAACGTCCAGGAAAATGTTCAGGTCAGGGCGGGGTATCTGGTGATAATTGTACTCCAGGTCCAGAATCCACTCCTTGAGTTCCCTTCGTTCCCGGGCTGTTTTCAGCTTGGCGCACTGGAACGCGATGTTGGAAACGACATACCGGTCCGCGATCACGTACAATCCCTCTTCCAGCCAGGCCTGTATCAGTTTCTTCGAATCGAGTCTGTTCCCGGCATAAATCAGGGCAACCAGATAAGGATGTACGGCTTCGAGCGGACCCAGGTCGCCGCGAAGGAACCTGGCGACAAGCGCCCCGTAATGCCCGTGATCCGTTCTCGGAAAATGCAGGTATTCGAATGGTATTCCGCTGCCCCGCATATAATCAAGCAGTAGATCTATCTGCGTGGACTTCCCGGAACCATCCAGTCCCTCGATCACCACAAAACGATTGCGTTCCTCCGCCATAAAGTTCCCTACATATGAGGTCAATTTCTTATTTTTGCCTGCAGGATAAACCCTCCGCAAATGGATTTTAAATATACATCTTTTTCAGATAAACAGTCCCTGAACTGCAGGGGACGTCTGCTTGGTTTCGATCCGGCCCTGGTCATGGGTATACTAAACATAACGCCCGATTCATTCTATAAGGGAAGCCGGGTACAGGATCCGGGAAAGGTCGCCGGGCGGGCTGTTGAAATGATCGGACAGGGAGCCGACATCCTCGATGTGGGCGCATGTTCCTCAAGGCCCGGAGCCGATGATATTACCGAAGCGGAGGAAACAAAAAGGCTGGAAAAAGCATTGAAAGCCATCCGGAAATCGCTGCCGGATGCCCTGCTTTCGGTCGACACCTTCCGTTCGGATGTAGCCCGGATGGCGGTCACACAATTCGGCGTGGACATGATAAACGATATCTCAGGCGGACGGTTTGACGAACGGATGTTTCAGACCATCGCCAGCCTGCGGGTCCCCTATATCATCATGCACATGAAGGGTCGTCCGTCAAACATGCAGGAGCATGCCGTTTATAACGATGTTATCGGGGAGATTACAGACTTTTTTTCGGACAGGATTATGCGCCTGAACCGCCTTGGTGTACGGGATATCATCGTGGACCCCGGATTTGGTTTCGCCAAAACCCCGGGACAGGGTTTCGAGATCCTGAACCGGCTGGAAGCATTCCACGTATTCCGGCAGCCGCTGATGGTTGGCATTTCCCGTAAATCCATGATCTACAAAACCCTGAAATGCGGTCCCGATGAAGCCCTGAACGGTTCAACGGTACTGCATACGGTAGCCTTGATGAAGGGGGCCAGCATCCTGAGGGTTCATGATGTCCGTGAGGCCCGGGAGGCGGTCACCCTTGTGAAGAAGATGCGGGAAGTCGCCCGGGCTGTTTCTGCCCCGTAGGCTCAGTCCCTGGAGCATGCTGATCGTGGAAGGAAGGGTATAACATGCCGTGTTTTTTTTTATTTTTGTTCAATGCAGCATGCTTTCATCACCGTTCGGATACTGGATATCATTGATATCCTGCTGGTTGCATATCTGATGTACCAGGTGTTCCTCCTAATCCGGGGCACGGTGGCCATGAACATATTCATCGGGATCCTGTCGGTATACCTGGTCTGGATCATTGTGAAGGCACTGGACATGCAGCTGCTCGGAACCATCCTCGGGCAGGTTATCGGAGTCGGGGTCATAGCCCTGATCATTGTATTCCAGCAAGAAGTAAGGCGCTTCCTCATTTTCATCGGGAATCAGTACTTCAGCCGGAACCGGCTGTCTTTGGAAAAGGTCATCCCGATCAACCTGGTCCAGCAGCCCAAGGTCCGTATTAAATCCGTAATCAAGGCCGTGATTAACATGGCCAAATCCAGAACGGGCGCCCTGATCGTTATCTCCAAAAAATCGGAGCTAACGGTCTATGCCGAAACTGGCGATCCCCTGAATGCAGATACGACCAGCCGCCTGATCGAGAGCATATTCAACCGGAACAGTCCCCTGCACGACGGTGC
>CAZNQG010000046.1:0-26256 GCA_964575235.1 uncultured Bacteroides sp. | reverse complement strand
GGTATATCCTTTAGGTGCAGCAGCCGCTTACGAGGTCCAGGACGGTTTTTCTTCCATGGGTGTCCTTTGCGGTGGTCAGGCAGTCCTTCGGCTTGTTGAAAAGTATGTAGACCTTTCGTTCACCCTGAAGCGGTTTTCCCCGGTAACTGACCGAATCGGAAGGATTCACCCGGATGCCCAGTTCCGTGACCGTTTTCCCGTTCACCTGTATCCGGCCGGTGCGTATCAATTCGTCCGCTTCGCGGCGGGAACATATCCCGGAATGAGCAATGAAACGGTTCAGCCGCATGCCTGTCCCGGACCGCTGCCGGCTTGCTGATTTACCACGGCTTTTTCCGCTGGCATCGTTTTTCCCTGGGGTGGAAGGCGTTTCCATATCCCGCAAATGTACAAATTTTCCATACCTATCCCCCGGCAGGGTTTGGCGGGTTCTGCATTCTTTGCCATCTTTGCAGGTAATATGACGCTCATCGCATCCATATCGGGCATACGCGGGACCGTCGGGGGAAAACCGGGGGAGGGACTCACCCCGGTGGATATCGTTAAATTCACTTCGGCCTACGCGGCATGGGTGAGGGAAAAGCACGGCCCGGCCCGGGGCAGCATTGTGGTAGGAAGGGATGCCCGGATTTCGGGGGTAATGGTTGAAAGGATCGTAAACGGCACACTCATCAGCATGGGCATGGATGTGGTGAACCTGGGACTTGCCACCACTCCCACGGTGGAAATTGCCGTTGCAGAAGAAAAGGCCCTGGGGGGCATTGTGCTGACGGCCAGCCATAACCCGGAGCAGTGGAATGCACTGAAGCTCCTGAACGAACGAGGTGAATTCATATCTGCTGCAGATGGGCAGAGGATCCTGGAACTGGCAGGAAGTGGTGCCTGGGAATTCGGGGACGCAGATAAAGTCGGATCCATACGGAACATCGATGATTACGGAGAGCGGCATATCAGCAGGATCTTGAACCTGGAACTCGTCAACCTGGAAGCAATCGGGCGGGCGGGACTGAAAGCGGTCGTGGACTGTGTGAACTCGGTCGGGGGACCGGTACTCCCGACACTCCTGAAGCGGATGGGTGTCCGGGAAGTCGTTGAATTGTACTGTGAACCCACAGGCCGCTTTCCGCACGACCCGGAACCCCTGCCGGAACACCTGGCGGACCTCTCAGCAGCGGTTCTGGAACACGGGGCGGATGTGGGACTGGCGGTCGACCCGGATGTGGACCGCCTGGCACTGGTTGATGAAAAGGGGAATATGTTTGGTGAGGAATACACCCTGGTGGCCGTGGCCGACTATGTACTGGGGAAAACCCCCGGAAATACCGTCTCCAACCTTTCTTCGACCAGGGCTCTGAGAGTGGTGACCGAACGACATGGGGGCCGCTATTTTGCATCCCCCGTTGGAGAGGTAAACGTAGTTCATACCATGAAACAGAATCATGCCGTCATCGGCGGAGAAGGCAACGGAGGTGTTATCTACCCGGAAATGCATTACGGCCGGGATGCCCTTACCGGGGCAGCCCTCTTCCTGTCCCATCTGGCGGAAGCAGGTGTAAAGGTAAGCCAATTACGCTCGCAATACCCATCCTATTATATGTCCAAGAACAAAGTCAACCTCGATGAAGGGGTCGCAACGGACCGCATCCTGGAAGGGGTGGCAGGACACTACAGCGGATTCAGCGTTAACCGGGAAGACGGTGTTAAGATCGATACGCCGGACGGCTGGATCCACCTGCGCAAATCGAACACCGAACCCATCATCCGGATATATGCCGAGGCTGATTCCCCGGCCGCGGCAAAGAAACTGGCACAGGAGGCGATCCATATTATAAAAAAACTAAAATAAGCGTTAAACTTTCATTACGGCAGGATATCTAAGAAAAAGATATTCTGAACAAAACCCGACACATTATGAAACGTCGTAACCTGATCTTCCTGTCCATACTGGCCGCCGTGATCATTGCATCGGTTATTTACGGACTGGCTTCCAAGGAAGAACTTGCCAAACCCATCGAGGCCGAAGTAATGCAGGGGGATTTTGAGATCCTCGTAACCGTGACCGGGGAACTGCAGGCCCTTAAATCGACCGAAATCCAGGCCCCAAGTATGCTCCGGAGCAGGGAACTGAGGTTCCGGAGCGTACTGATCCAGGACCTGATCCCGGAAGGCACCATCGTGGATTCAGGAGATTATGTGGCGACGCTCGATCGCAGTGAAGCCGATAATAATTACAAGGACATCCTCGATGACCTGGAACTCAAGGAATCGGCTTATACGAGAACCCAGCTTGATACGACCATGCAGCTTCGAAATCTCCGCGATGAAATGATCAACCTGAAGTTCAACATGGAGGAGGCCCAGATAACCCTGGAGCAAAGCAAATTCGAACCCCCGGCCACGATCCGGCAGGCACAAATCAACCTGGACAAGGCCACCAGGGCCTATGAGCAGGCGGTGAAGAACTATGCACTGAAGGTCCAGCAGGCCAAAGCGGACATGACCGAGGTGACCGTTGACCTGGCCCAGCAGAGGAGAAAAAAGGAACAAATGGAAACGGTCATGAATAATTTCGTGATACGGGCACCCGCAGCGGGCATGGTCATTTACAAAAGGGAATTCAGCGGGCAGAAAAGAACCGTAGGTTCGGAAATCAGCACCTGGGATCTTACCGTGGCCACCCTGCCGGACATGTCAACCATGGTCTCCAAAACCTATGTGAATGAAATTGACATCAGCAAGATAGAGATCGGACAGGAGGTAAGGGTTGGAGTAGATGCATTCCCCGAAAAAAAGTATTCCGGTGTGGTCACGGAGGTGGCAAACATCGGCGAGCAACTGCCCAATACCGATGCAAAAGTCTTTGAAGTGGTCATACAACTGGACGGGACGGATCCCATCCTCCGGCCAAGCATGACCACAAGCAACAGCATCATAACCAAGACCTTTAAAGATGTTCTTTACATCCCGCTTGAAGCGGTCTTCTCGAACGACAGCATGACCTTTGTATACAAGAAGAACAAGACCAGGCAGGTGGTGGTGCTGGATGAAGCCAACGAAAACGAGATCATCGTTGAAGCGGGTTTGTCCAAAGGCGACAAGGTCCTTCTCTCGGTACCCGAGGATGCGGATGATATGCGTTTTGCGGGACTGGAACTGGTACAGGTAATCCGGGAAAAGGAAGCCGAGAAAAAACGCCTTGAAGAAGAAGCAGAACAAGCCCAGAGCAGAAGGTACCAGGGGAGAAGGGGTGGTCCCGGCGGACAATTTCCGTCCGACGCACAACGGACCCTGCCGGAAGGCATGGAGCGGACCCGTCCGGAGGGTGTTCAGCCAACGCGCCCGGAGGGTGTTCAGCCAACGCGCCCGGAAGGCCAGCGGAGAATGCCTCCCGGTACCCGGGAAACATCCCCGGCAGGAAGACAGAAAACCAGTCCCTCCGATACTTCGGGGACCGGAAGATCGAAGGTGGACCCAATTCAGTAATACTCAAACCGTGATCAACAGCCGATACTTTCACGATATAATCATAGCGCTGGAGTCCATCCTGGCGAACAAGCTGAAATCCATCCTGACAGCGCTCGGGATTATCTTCGGCGTGGCTGCCGTAATCAGCATGCTGGCCATTGGGAACGGTGCCAGGCAGGAGATCCTGGAACAGATGAAAATGGTCGGGGTGAACAACATCCTGATCACTCCCATCGTAACTCCGGTGGGGGGTGAATCGGAAGCTGAGGAAGAGAACGGGGAGAACAAGCAAAAGTCGAAATTCTCACCCGGGCTCAGCCTGGCGGATGCGGAAGCCATCCAGGAAATACTTCCCACCGTGAAACGGATCAGTCCCGAAATAGCCCTGAATTCCTACGTCGTGCAATCCGGGAAAAGGGAACAGGCAAAACTACTGGGTGTTTCCAACGAGTATTTCGAGATCTACAACCTGGGACTCAGGGATGGGGCCTTCTTTTCCGATTTCCAGGAAGAGAATGGAATACCCGTCTGTGTCATCGGGGCCAACATACAGGCCAAGTTCTTTCCCAGGGAGAATCCCCTGAACAAATACATAAAATTCGACCAGATCTGGCTGAAGGTTGTGGGCGTCCTCCAGCGTACGGATGTCAGCCTGACCGCTTTTGAGAACACCGGGGTCAACGTATTTAACGACAACATATACGTTCCAACCAAAACCATGCTGATGCGCTTCCAGAACCGGATGCTGGTCAGCTCGAGGATAAAACAGACCAGCGCGGGCGTCGTTTTCAGGGGGCGCGGGCACTTCTTTTCGGTCAGTACCAGTCCCTCGCAGAATGTGAGTTCCAACTACCACCAGCTCGATAAGATCATCGTGCAGGTTAACGATTCGGAAGAACTGACCCCCTCCACCGAAATCCTCAGCAGGATGATGTTCCGCCGGCATCAGGAAGTAAAGGATTACGAAATTACGGTCCCCGAACTCCTGCTCAAGCAGGAACAGCGTACCAAGGATATCTTTAACATCGTACTCGGGGCCATTGCCAGCATTTCCCTGCTGGTCGGGGGCATCGGGATCATGAACATCATGTTCGCGTCCGTGATGGAACGGATCAAGGAGATCGGTACGCGAATGGCCATCGGCGCCAGGAAGGCCGACATCGTGGTGCAGTTCCTTTCAGAGGCCATCCTGATCAGCGTGACCGGGGGATTGATCGGGGTTATCCTGGGGATTATCCTTTCGAAGTTGATCAACCAGTTTACCGGCATCCTGACCATCGTATCGCCCTTCTCGGTTCTTATTGCCTTTGTCGTATCGGCCTCGGTCGGGGTGATTTTCGGGTATTCCCCTGCCAAAAGGGCTTCGGAGAAGGATCCCATAGAATCGCTGAGATATGAATAATACCAAAATAGTGAGAAAACATACTTCATCCTTATTCCTGGTTATCTTGCTGAGCATATGCGGTTTAACGGGATATGCACAGGAAGAGACCCTGTACCTGACCCTCGATGACGTGATTGCCATTGCCAGGGATCAGTCCCCCATGGCCATCATGGCCAGGCACCGTTTCCGGGGCAGTTACTGGGAATACCGAACCCATAAGGCGAAATTCCGCCCGGGACTGAACCTGGATGCGACCCTGCCTGACCTGACCCGGTCGATCGACAAGATCACCCTGGATGACGGATCGGATGCCTTTGTTGAAAGAAGCCTGGCCAGCTATTCGGTCGGCTTAGGCCTTACCCAGAACATAGCCCCGACCGGGGGAAGCATTTTCATGCGCTCGGAACTGGAGCGGATCGACCGGTTCAACGTCGACGAAGGACGCACCAATTACCTGTCGACTCCGGTAAGCATTGGCATAAGCCAGCCCATCAAGGCCCATAACAGTTTCCGCTGGGAAAAGAAAATCGAACCCCTCAAGTACGAGGCGGCCATGAAGAGCTACATCGAATCCCTCGAGCAGGTAAACCAGCAGGCCGTCAACCGGTTTTTCAACCTGGCCCTGGCCCAGGTGAACATACAGATAGCGGAACAGAATTACAGCAACAACGATACCCTGTACAAGATCTCACAGGGACGCTACAACATAGGAACCATTGCGGAAAATGAACTTTTACAGATGGAACTGGCCTTTCTCAATGCCGGTACGGACCTGAACGAGGCCCGGATACAGCTTGAGATCAACAAATACGAACTGCGCTCTTTCCTCGGGTATAACGAAAACGTGGACTTACGCCTGATCATACCTGAAACCGTGCCGGAACTGGATATCAACGTTTCCCGCGCCCTGGAAGAAGCATACCGGAACAGTCCCACCATCATCGACCTGGAAAGGGAGATGCTGGAAGCCGACAAATCGGTTGCACAGGCAAGGGCTGAGAAAGGGCTTACGGCCGACCTGTATGCGACCTACGGCCTTACCCAGCAGGCAGATGATTTTTACGGGGCTTATCAGAATACGCAGGACCAGGAGCGTTTACGGATCGGGATTGAGCTGCCCATTGTGGACTGGGGACTCGGGAAGGGGCGTTACCGCATGGCACAGTCAAACCAGGAAGTGGTCCGCACCAACGTACAGCAGGCCAAGATCGATTTTGACCAGCAGGTTATGCTGCAGGTCATGCAGTTCAACCTTCAGGACGACCAGCTCAGGATTGCGGCCAAAGCCGATACCGTAGCCCAGAAAAGGTACAACGTCACGAAGGAGCGTTTCTACATCGGGAAGATCGATGTGCTTGAACTAAACATAGCCCTCGGGGAAAAGGATGCCGCTACCCGGAGTTACCTGAGCGCCATGAAAAATTACTGGAGCTATTTTTACAACATCCGGCGATTGACTCTCTACGATTGGCAAAGAATGCAGCCCCTGGATGAGGATTTTGAATCCCTGATCCAGTGATACAAAGGCATTTTCACCGTACGGTTATGCATTGGCTGCTTGTCGCCATGTTTGTGACGGCATCCTGCTCATCCGGCGATCCGGGGAAGAAAAATTCGGGGACCGGTTCGGAGGAACCCGGGGTACGGGTGGTCAGGGAGTATTATCCGGACGGCAGGCTGAAATCGGAGACCGAGGCCATTGGGAAACTGAGGCACGGGATTTCGAAAGAGTACCGCAAGGATGGAACCCTTGAGGCCCTCATATCCTACGAAAACAATCGCAAGCATGGTCCGGCGAAGAATTTCTATGCCGACGGCAAAACCGTCAAGACCGAGATTACCTATATGAACGGGTACAAGCACGGTGTTGCGAAATGGTATTACCCGGGCGGCCATGTGTACCGCGAAACGCCTTATGTGAACGGCAGCATCAGCGGCCTGCGGAAGGTTTATTACGAGGACGGCAGCCTGCAGGCCGAAATCCCATACCGGGACGGGCAGCCCGGGATGGGATTGAAGGAATACCGTCTCGACGGGACGTTAAAGGCCTTCGATGCCCGGATCCGCTTCGGGGAAGAGGACCGGATCGGATTGGACAACTCTTTCCGGCTTACCATGTATCTGTCCGACGGGACCCGGAGCGTGGAGTTCTTCAAAGGTCAGCTCAGTGAGGGAGGGTTCTGGAACGACGGGCTTTCATCCATTCCCGCCAGCAACGGCGTTGGGGTCATGGAATTCCATATTCCAAAGGGCTCCTTTAAAATGGAGACGATAAACGTGGTGGCCAGGGTCAAAACAAACCTGGGCCATTACCATATCCTGCAGAGGGAATATCACCTCGCCCTGGAGAATAAGTTCTGATCATTGGAACGACCTTAGTTTAAGCTTGAGCTCGATGTTGTCCGGGGCGTAATACAACCCTTTTTCGAGGACCTCCCTGGAACGGCTGATCATGCCCTCCCGGTAGTAATAAATGGCGGCAGAGGAGTAGGACCGGCCAACCAGCAGGTTATCAACCCCTGCCTCCGGGTTCCGGTCCATCAGTTTCTCGAATTCCGCCATGTACTTTTCCCCGGCGTGACCGTTCTGCATCTGGAATGCTTCCCCGCACAGGCTGAGAGCGGTCCGAATCTTGACCATCAGGTATATTCCCTCGCCGGTAACGGCGGTAAAAGCAGTATCGTAATGCCTGATCTTTTCCAGGACCAGGCTCGGGCTGACCATCAGGGAATATCCGCCAAGCGAGCGTGCCAGCAGGTCCCTTACACGTTCGTCCTCCGGGTGGATCTGGAAAGCCGGTTCCAGGAAATCAAGCGCCTTACCGTACCGGGTATTGTTGAATTCCATCCTGCCGCTCTCGTAAAGATACAGGTAAGATAACTCCCGTTTAAGTTCCCCGTCCCTCAAATACTTCTGAAGGTAGTCATAAATAAACTCAAAATCCTCATCGTCCTCCTCTCTTACGAGAACCGTATTTACAATATCCTTCAGATAGTTTTCGATCGTCTCGCGGTCCATCCCGTATCCGATAAGACGGCTGGCCTTGATTAGGTACCCCAGATACAGGGGGTTGCGGTACTCCCTTGTCACCAGGTAATTGTTAAGCTCCAACAGCAGCAGGTACTGGCACTTATAGGAAGGGTAGAGGATAAAGGCCTTTTCAAGCTGGGCGAAGGATTCATCCGGCCGGTTCACGGCCATACGGTCCAGCGCCGAGTTCAGGTAAAGCATGCCGATCATCTCCCGTATGGTCAGGGGATAATCTGCGAAGTAATACTGCTGGAAAAGATCCCTGGTGCTGGTGTTCCGGTAGGTCATGTCGTCGACCACTCCCCGGTTGTGGATAAACTCCACGAAATCAGTGCGGGTTTCGTGATCGAACATGAAATACCGGTAACCGGGCCTGGTGGTTTCAATGCCTATGTTCCGGTCACCCGGATACGCAATCAGATAGATGTAGTTGGACATTTCGTAGATCTCATAGGGGATCTGGAGGCGGTCCAAAACGAATGCATAAAGGGAGGCAGCCGTAAAATAGTTATACTGGCCGGATCGGAACAGGTCGTCAAAATCGGCTTTGTACTCGTAGGATAGCAGCAACGACTTTCCGATATACTTCTGTATCCGTTCGATCTTCTTCTCTTCGTTCATCCGTTCGAATTTCTTCACACGGATGTTCGACAGGATCTCGTCGATCCAGTCCCGGTAAAGCTCCAGTTCCCGTTGATCCGTCCTGGGATTCACGGCGGCGATCATAGTCAGGTAATCCGGTTTCCCGGCCAGGTAATTCAAGAACGAGATCTCCTCAAGGTCTGAGAAATATATGAGTTCATTTGCGCTGAACAGCGTGTCGGTACCCGGAACCTGGGCACTGTTATCCACGAAATACAGCAGGAGGAACGAAAGCAGGGATGCCGCATATTTCATCATTGCCCAAAGATAATAATCGTTCGGGCATTCTACGCTGCGGAACACATACTCATTGTTTGCACCGGGTCAAAATTTAAGTATTTTTGTTGGTGTAGTCATAAAACCCAAAATCAATGGATAAAATCACAGTTATCGGTGCCGGTAACGTCGGTGCCACATGTGCAAACGTCCTGGCACACAAAGACATTTTCAAGGAGGTAGTCCTTGTGGACATCAAGCCGGGACTCGCAGAGGGAAAGGCGCTCGACATCTGGCAGACCTCCTCCATCAACCATTTCGAAACCCGGGTTGTCGGTGTAACCGATGATTACGACCGGACCCGGGACTCGGGGATCGTGATCATCACTTCCGGGATCCCGAGAGGCCCCGGCATGTCAAGGGACGACCTGATCAAGACCAACGCAGGCATCGTCAAGACGGTTACCGAAAAAGCGGTGAAGGCATCTCCGGATGCCATCATCATCGTCGTCTCCAACCCGCTCGACGTAATGACCTATGCCGCCCAGCTTGCATCGGGGAAGACCAACCAGAAGGTATTCGGCCAGGCGGGCATCCTGGATACCGGGAGGTACAACGCTTTCATCGCCGATGCTCTGAACGTATCCCCGAACGATGTGCGCTCCATGCTGCTGGGAGGACACGGCGACACCATGGTGCCGCTGCCCCGCCTGACAACGATCGGGGGAATTCCGCTGAGCAAGCTCCTGGATGAGGAGACCAGCGAGGCCATCGTTCAAAGAACCCGCAAGGGAGGTGGCGAGATCGTCCAGTTGCTCGGCACATCCGCATGGTATGCTCCCGGCGCCGCAGCAGCCCAGATGGCGGAAGCGATCGCCATGGACCAGAAAAAGATCTTTCCGGTCTCCATACGCCTTAACGGGGAATACGGACAGAAGGATGTATTCCTTGGCGTACCGGTTGTCCTGGGCAAGGACGGGATCGAAAAGGTCATCGAGCTGGATCTGACTTCGGATGAGCTGAAGCTCCTGAGCCAGTCGGCCGATGCCGTCAGATCCGTCATGAAAGTCCTCGATGACATGAATCTTTTCTGATGGTTCACGCTCCCTTTTGCGCTTCTTAAATTTCCCGGTTCTTACCCGGGGATAACGTTAAAATTTTATATATTTGCGGGTCCTGGACTAAGGACCCTCAAGGGGCTTTTTTAATTAAATCAGAACCAAATGCAGAATAAAGGGGCCGTAAGGCTGTTTGCTATAGCACTGGCCGTTGTATGTGCTTATCAGCTGTCGTTTACCTTCGTCACCCGGAAAGTTGAAAAGGATGCAGTTGAATATGCAGCCGGCGATTCCCTGCGCGAGGCAAATTACCTGGATTCCATCTCGAGCCAGGTCGTTTATAATATTCTCGTGCGCAAGTATACCTACCGTGAATGCAAGGAGCGGGAGATCAATATGGGACTGGACCTCAAGGGAGGGATGAACGTCACCCTGGAGGTTTCCATGATCGACATGATCCGCTCGCTCTCCAATTACAGCACGGATACCACCTTTAACCAGGCCATTGCGCTGGCAAGGGAATACCAGAGAAGCAGCCAGGAAGATTTCATCACCCTTTTCGGGCGCGCTTTCGAGGAGATCGATCCAAACGGCCGCCTGGCCGCCATCTTCGCCACCCGGGAATTAAGGGGTGAAATTGACTTCAACTCGACCAACGAAGAGGTGCTGCGTGTAATCCGGGCACAGACCGAAGGGGCCATGGACAATGCATTCAATGTCCTGCGCAACCGGATTGACCGTTTCGGGGTTGTTCAGCCCAATATCCAGATGCTGGAGACCCAGGGCAGGATCCTGGTTGAACTTCCCGGTGTCAAGGAGCCGGAAAGGGTCCGGAAACTGCTCCAGGGTACCGCAAACCTCGAATTCTGGGAAACCTACGAAAATTCAGAGATCTTCCCCTATCTGGAGGAAGCCAACCAACGGCTGAGGGAAGTCCTGGAAGCGGAAAAGGCCCTGCAGGCAAAAAAAGAAGAAGGTTCCCAGGTTGAAGAGGAAACCGGTGCCGGCGAAGAAGAGGTCAGTCCCCTGCTTGCCGAAATGGAACAGCCGGAACCTGAAGCCGGGTCAGAGGAGGAAGAACTCAGCCTGCTCGACCAGATCGCTGCCGACAGCCTGGGTGCCGACACAACCGCCCTGACCCTGGATGCCTTTATCGAACAGAACCCGCTGCTGGGCATTCTGCAGCCGAATGTTACGCGGCAGGGACAGTTTGTACCGGGTGCGGGCGTGGGATTTGCACATTACATGGATACCGGAAAGATCCGGATGTACCTGAATATGCCGCAGATAAGGGCCCTTTTGCCCCGGGATGTAAGTTTCCACTGGGATATGGCCCCCTTCGATGAAGGGGGAAATTATTTCGTTCTTTATGCCCTGCGTGTTACCGGGAGGGACGGGCGTCCGCCGCTGGACGGCTCGGTCGTCACCAATGCCAGTGTGGATTTTGCCCAGACCGGGGGTTCGCCCACGGTTACCATGGGCATGAATTCCGAAGGTGCCCAGGTCTGGGCCAGGCTCACACGCGAAAACGTCGGAAAAGCCATTGCAATCGTTCTGGATAATTACGTCGTTTCAGCCCCTACGGTGGATGAGGAGATCCCCGGAGGACGTTCCACCATACGCGGCAACTATACCTACTCGGAAGCGGAAGACCTGGTCAACGTGCTGAAATCCGGGAAGCTCCCGGCTCCCGCACGTATCGAACAGGAGGCCATCGTGGGACCCTCCCTCGGTAAAGCCGCCATCCGGTCCGGTTTGAACTCCTTCCTGCTGGCCTTTGTGGTGGTCCTGCTTTACATGGTCTTTTACTACAGCCGCAGGGCGGGACTGGTAGCCGATTTCGCACTGATCGCCAACATGTTCTTCCTGATCGGCGTGCTGGCTTCCCTGGGCGCGGTTCTGACCCTGCCCGGGATTGCAGGGATCGTGCTGACCATCGGTATGTCGGTTGATGCCAACGTGCTTATTTACGAGAGGATCCGGGAAGAAATCACTGCGGGCAAGGGCATCAAGCTGGCCATTTCCGACGGGTATAAAAATGCCTACTCGGCCATCATCGATGCCAACGTAACGACTCTGTTGACCGGGATCATTCTTCTGGTCTTCGGCACGGGGCCCATCAAGGGTTTTGCCACCACCCTGGTGATCGGAATATGCACCTCCCTGTTCTCGGCCATCTTCATCACCCGCCTGGTGTACGAGCGGATGATCACAAGGAGCAGGAGGCTCACCTTTGCAACCAGGATGACCCAGAACGCATTCAAAAATACCAACATACAGTTCATCGAGCGGCGCAAGATCTTTTACATCATCTCGGGGACCATCGTGCTGCTGGGCGTTGTCTCACTGTTTACCAGGGGACTGAACCAGGGGATCGATTTCACCGGGGGCCGCACCTTTGTCGTTAAATTCGACCAGCCCGTAGCGACTCTGGACATCCAGAAGAGCCTTGCGGACGTTTACGGGGAGCCTCCACAGGTGATCACCTTCGGATCCCCCGACCAGGTCCGGATCACCACCAAGTACAAGATCGATGACAATGCGGTCGAGGCGGATGAAGAGGTTGAGGGACTGCTTTACGAGGGATTGAAACCTTACCTGGGTGATGACGTTACGTTCGAACACTTCCTGTCGGATTACCGCCAGAGTTCACAGAAAGTGGGACCGACCATCGCCGACGACATCAAGAAACAGGCGGTTTGGGCCGTCCTCTTTGCCCTGGTAGCCATCTTCCTGTACATCCTGGTCCGGTTCCGAAACTGGCAGTTCGGCATGGGCGCCGTCGCCGCCCTGGTCCACGATGTGCTGATCGTCCTGGGCATCTTTTCCATCTTCTACGGCATCATGCCGTTCTCCATGGAGATCGACCAGGCCTTCATTGCGGCCATCCTGACCGTTGTGGGTTACTCGATCAACGATACCGTGGTCGTGTTCGACCGGATCCGGGAGTATGTGGGACTGTACCGCAAGCGTGAACGGACCGAGATCATCGATCTCGCGCTCAACAGCACCCTGAGCCGTACCTTCAGTACCTCGCTGAGTACGTTTTTCGTGCTCCTTATGATCTTCCTGTTCGGCGGTGAGGTGATCCGCGGGTTTACCTTTGCCCTGCTGGTCGGCGTCGTGGTTGGAACCTACTCGTCCCTCTTCATCGCAACACCGGTGGTTTACGATACCATACTGAAATCGGAAACCGCCCCCCTGCTCAGGTCCAAGCGGAAATCCTGATAAAATCAACCAACCTCCGGCATGATCAGAACGCCGCTGCAAAATTCCGGTGCGGTACCGATGGGATGTTGGATAAGACGCCTGACATCGCGCAGCTATGTAGCGCCGTTCCGACATCCCGGAGGTACCGGAATTTTAAAGGCGGCTTTTCTAACCATACCTTCGGTTGCACGGTTGATTTCATCAGGATTGGGTCTTTGAGATGGTAAAGGGGTGTTTCCGATTTCAGAATTTCTGCAGTATATTTGGGGCAGGATATAATGAACATGGCGTATCTGTTTATCAGCGGCCAGGAGATTGTAATTCTTGCCCTTGCGGTGCTCATCCTGTTCGGGTCCAAAAAGATACCGGAAATGGCCAGGGGGCTCGGGAAGGGTATGCGCGAGTTCCGGAAAGCGGCCGATGACATTAAACGGGAATTGAACGAATCCGCACCCGACATTAAAAAGGACCTGAAAGAGATGGGCGATGACATCAAGGAAAGTGCCGATAACATCGCCGAGAATGTCAAAAAGTTCAAAAAAGACGTGAAGTAACCCCCAAGACCCTAACCTTCCGGTTTTACCCAGGGATTTTATGGAATATCTTCTCCTTCTGCTTGGTTTTGCATTGCTGATCATCAGCGGAAGGTTGCTGATCACGGGTTCCGTTTCCATTGCCAGGAAACTCAGGTTGTCATCCTTTGTCATCGGCCTTACCGTGGTGGCCGTCGGCACATCCGCCCCGGAGCTGCTCGTGAGCCTGACGGGTGCCGTCAAGGGACATGCCGACGTGGCCGTCTACAACGTCATAGGCTCCAACATTTCAAACGTATTGCTGGTCCTGGCCCTCGCCGCCGTCATCCTGCCCATTCCCGTTGCCCGCCGGACCCTGTGGTTTGACGGCTCCGTAATGCTGGCCTTCAGCCTGGCGGCCTGTTTGTTCATGCTGGACCTTCGGTTCAGTCCCCCGGAAGGCGGCCTGCTCCTGTTGCTGACGGTCGTTTACGTTGCGGGTTCCATCTACCGTTCCCGGAAACAAAACGAAGGCACGAACCGGATGGATGTTCCAGGGATGAAAACCTGGATGGCTGTTCTGGGCGTGGTTGCTGCGAGCGTGGGACTTGCACTGGGTGCTGACATGCTGGTCGAGAACGCGGTTCAGATCGCCGTGAAGATGGGACTCAGTCAGCGGGTAATTTCGGTCTCGATGATCGCCGTTGGCACAAGCATCCCGGAGCTGACCACTTCCCTCATTGCGGCATTCAGGAAAGAAACCGAGATCTCGATTGGGAATATTATGGGATCGAACATCTTCAACGTAGGATTCGTACTCGGGGTGACTACTTCTATAAAACCCCTGGAATTGAACGCCATGGTCCTCAGCTTCGATGTGTTCTGGTTCGCCGGAGCCAGCCTGCTGCTGATCGTCCTGGTCCTCCTGCCTCGGAGATTGGAACTTTCAAGGTGGAAGGGACTCGCCATGCTATCGCTGTATTTGATATATTTGTACCTTATTCTAAAAGACAGTCCCGTATGATACGGACAGAGAGCATTCGGAAGGCTTTTGGTAACCTGCAGGTACTGAAAGGGATAGACCTGGAGATCGGGGAGGGCGAGATCGTTGCCATCGTGGGTGCAAGCGGGGCGGGCAAGACCACCCTCCTGCAGATCGTTGGAACCCTGATGCAGAAAGACCAGGGAAAAATCTGGATCGGGGATACCGATGTCGATTCGCTGCGGGAAAGGCAGCTGGCCAGGTTCCGGAACCGCAGGATCGGGTTCGTATTCCAGTTCCACCATCTCCTGCCCGAATTTACCGCCTTCGAGAATGTCTGTATCCCCGGCTATATCGGCAGGCGCCCCCCAAAGGAAGTCGAATCGAGGGCCATGGAACTGCTTGGATTCCTGGGACTGAAAGACAGGCTGGAGCACAAGCCCGGGGAACTGTCCGGAGGGGAGCAGCAGAGGGTGGCCGTCGCCAGGGCACTGGTCAACGACCCTGCCGTCATCCTGGCCGATGAACCCTCGGGGAACCTGGACAGCCGGAACAAGAAGGAACTTCATGAAATGTTTTTCGCGCTTCGCGAAAAATTCAACCAGACCTTCGTGATCGTAACCCACGACAAGGAACTTGCCGGCATGTCCGACCGCATGATCCGCCTGAAGGACGGACAGATCCTTTCCTGATTCACAACTCATTCCTGCGAATGTATCGGGTTTCTAAAAATATTCGTAACCTTCTGAATGAGAAGGTATTACAATATAATGTCCCGGCCTTCATCGAAGACGACCCGGTCCGGGTGCCCCGTTCCTTCAGTGAAAGGGAAAACATTGAAATCAGCGGTTTTCTGGCAGCCATGCTGGCCTGGGGGCGGAGGGATGTGATCATCCGAAACACCCTCGACCTGCTGAACCGCATGGATAACCGTCCCCTTGATTTTCTGATGAACATGGAGGAAGCGGACCTGGAGGGATTCAGGGATTTCAGGCACAGGACCTTCCAGGCGGCGGATTGCGTCTTTTTCCTGCAGTCTCTCCAGAGGATCTACCGGGAGGAAGGGGGCCTTTACAACTGTTTTAATAAGGGATACTGGCGGAGGAACAGCATTAAGGATGCCATCCTGCATTTCCGCGAGGTATTCCTGCACGGAGAACATACCGTCAGAAGCCGGAAGCACCTTCCGGATCCTTCCCGTGGGTCTGCTGCCAAGCGGATCAACCTGTTTCTGCGCTGGATGGTGAGAAGGGATGATCGCGGGGTGGATTTCGGGATTTGGGAAGGGATCCGTCCCGCCGACCTCTACATTCCGCTGGATGTGCATACCGGGAATGTGGCCAGGCAGCTGGGGATCCTGAAGCGCAGACAGAACGACTGGAAAGCGGTGGAAGAACTCACCGGGGTGCTGAGGCAAATGGACCCCAACGATCCCGTCAAATACGATTACGCCCTGTTCGGTCTGGGCATGTATGAAAAATCCTGATCGTGCCCCGGAGGCTTATTCCTCCGTAAACCGGATCCCGTGATCCTCGAGTTCCTTCATAACGGGTTCATAGATCTCCCTGTGGATCGGAATGTGAACTCCCCTGAGGCGTATCTTATCCTGCAGAACCAACTTGGCGGCAATGGCCACCGGGAGCCCCACCGTTTTTGACATGGCCGTATGTACGCTGTTCTCCCCGATATGGGCCATGGAGGATACAATCCGGCGGCGTTCTACGTTCAGGATGTATTCGACCTGGTGCTGCATGACGATCATGTCCCTGTCCCCGGGTTCCAGCCTGAGTTTTTCCTCCAGCAATGCCTGCAGGACCCTGGCGGGGGTCTGGTCCTGTACCAGCGCGCTCCTGCGTTCGAACAGCCCGAGCCATGCGAGTTTCTGCATGACCTCCCCGCCGGGTTCAAGGTTCAGGTAGTCGGTAAGTTTTTTTTCGACCGGATCCATGATGTTGTAGGCCAGGAAGCTGTTGGTGAAATCCCGGTATGTCAGGTCGCCCGGGAATTCCACCACGTAGGAATCATCGGTGGCCCCGAGCTGCACCAGGGCATTCCAGGCATCGCAGAATCCCCTTCGCCGGATGGTCCCGCGGAACATCGTCGAGATATCCTGCAGCCCGTAATCATCCTGGTAGGTCAGCGAATCCCGGTTGGGGTAAACTTCGAACTCACCGAGGTCCAGGATCCGGACGATCTCGTAGCGCTGGAACAGCTTGTGGTAGGGGATGTACTTGAACTTGCCGTTGTGCAGGAAACGGGCACCCGCCTGCCCGGCCAGTACAACGTTCCTGGGATTCCAGGTGAATTTATACTTCCAGGGATTGTTATCCGAACCGGGAGCCACCAGTCCCCCGGTACTCGATTCAAAAACATCGACCTTACCCCCTTCGGACCGCACGGCATCCAGGATCTGCATGGCGGACATATGGTCTATGCCCGGATCCACGCCGATCTCGTTAAGCAGGAGGACGCCTTTTGCCCGTGCTTCCCGGTCCATCTCCCGGATTTCTTCGGATACATAGGAGGCGGTTACCAGGTGTGTCCGGTTCTTAAGGCAGCTTCCTGCAATCAGCGGATGCAGGCGTGAGGGCAGCATGGATATGACGATATCGGTCCCCCGGATCACCCGGTCCCGCTCCGCCTCATCCGTAACGTCAAAGCGTATGGCCTTCCCGTTGGGATGGCCCGCGATCTTCTTCCGGGCAAGGTCTTCGTTCACATCCCCCAGGAGGATCTTCCACTGCTCTTTACCGGAATGCTCCAGAAGATATTGAATGCAGGTTGAGGCCGAGAGTCCCGCGCCAAGAATGAGAATGGTTTGCATGATTTAAAGTTAATCAGCAATTCGGAACCTGGAATCCTGCCGTATGAGTTATAAAACATGACGAATGCCCGGACGCATGCAAAAAAAGGGCCCGTCCCGAAGGACTGGCCCCAACACAGAAAACATCCGGCAATGGATCTCAAGCCTCCTGTGCATATTTCAGGATAATTCTAAAAGAGGTACCCGTTTCCGGAGGAAGCGGGTACCCTGGTGATTCAACAACCTTATTAAGAATGGAGTGAAAAGTGAAGTTTCGGACGCTTAAAGACAGGGGTCGAGTATGAATAATTTAATTTAACCTAAACCTTGAATTTTTATCAGGAAAAGATTATCTTTAATGCGCAATTATTCTTCATCTTTCTACTCTAATACTCTTAAGATGTTGAATCTGAATCCCCGGTTGCTCCGAAACCGGGGATTTTTTTTACTGGCAATTAGTGAATAATAATAATTATTATGAACAACCAGTTTCAGATTTCACACGAATTATGCCAAAGAACATAAATCTCTGTAAGCCTG
This sequence comes from uncultured Bacteroides sp., assembly GCA_964575235.1. Lineage (GTDB taxonomy): Bacteria > Bacteroidota > Bacteroidia > Bacteroidales > SM23-62 > SM23-62. Next base: position 8,414 of record CAZNQG010000046.1, on the reverse strand, counting down.
CCCTGTAAACTTCAAACAGCCCCTTAGAGATCCCATGCAAAATGTCCGCTATGGAACAGGCATGTCCGGAAACGGACGCAGCGTTAAAGTTATTAACAACCTGTTGTCAGCCCTTTTATAGGGCCTCATTTTCCCATATTTTTGTTTGCAGCTTTTGCTGACCCGATCCGTTGCCGCGTGCCTTCTTCAACCAAATACGTAGATACTCCGCTGATGAAGCAGTACAACAGCATCAAGGGCAAGCACCCGGATGCCATACTGCTTTTCCGTGTGGGTGATTTCTACGAGACTTTCGGGGAAGATACAATACGCACTGCAGGGATCCTGGGCATCACCCTGACGCGCAGGGCAAACGGGGCGGCAAGCTATGTGGAACTGGCCGGTTTCCCGCATCATGCGTTGGATACCTACCTGCCCAGGCTGGTTCGTGCGGGACAGAGGGTGGCGGTCTGTGAGCAGCTCGAGGACCCGAAACTCGCCAAGAAAATCGTGAAAAGGGGCATCATCGAGATGGTGACCCCCGGCATATCCTTCAATGAGAACGTCCTGGAGCACAAGGAGAACAATTTTCTCGCCGGGGTGTGTTTTGACCGAAACCTGACCGGCCTGGCTTTCCTGGACATATCGACCGGCGAGTTCCTGGCTGCCCAGGGTTCCACCGAGTATGCGGACAAGCTGCTGAGCAGTTTCAGGCCCAAGGAGGTGCTGATCGAAAAAGCGCGCAAGAAAGAGTTCCTGGAGATGTTCGGGGACCGCTATTATATCTTTGGACTGGATGACTGGGTATTTACAGAGGAAAATGCCGGAGACCGGCTGCTGAAACAGTTCCGTACCAAAACCCTGAAGGGATTCGGCATCCAGAACATGCCCCAGGCGATCATCGCCGCGGGGGCCGTCCTGCAGTACCTGGAGATGACCGAGAACAACCGGACCGATCACATCACCTCCCTGGGCAGGATCGAAGAGGAACGGTACGTCTGGCTGGACAGGTTCACCATCCGGAACCTGGAGCTTTTCCAGGCCCTGCAGGAAGGGGCCAGCACCCTGATCCAGGTACTTGACAGGACCCATTCCCCCATGGGGGCACGCCTGCTTAAGCGGTGGATGGCCTTTCCCCTGAAGGATGTGGTTCCCATCAACGAACGCCTGAACATGGTCGAATATCTCAGCGGGGAAGCGGAAACCAGGGAAAAACTGATCGAACAGGTGAAAGCAATGGGCGATGTGGAAAGGATCCTTTCCAGGGTGTCCGCCGCTAAGGTCACCCCGAGGGAAATGCGCCAGCTCAGGATCGCACTTGATGCCACCGTCCCGGTTAAGGAGATCTGCCGGGAGGCGGGGGACAAATCCCTGAAAAAGCTCGGCCAGCAGCTCGACCCCTGCGATGAGATACGGGAGCGGATCGCCAGGGAACTGACCGAGGATCCGCCCAACCAGGTAAACAAGGGGAACGTCATTGCAGAAGGGGTCTCCGCGGAACTGGATGAACTTCGACACATCGTTCATTCCGGGAAGGATTACCTGGACCGGATCCAGGTGAGGGAAAGCGAGCGGACCGGGATACCCTCCCTGAAGGTTGGCTTCAATAACGTTTTCGGTTATTATATAGAGGTACGCAACACCCACAAGGATAAGGTACCGGAGGAATGGACCCGCAAGCAGACCCTGGTTAGTGCCGAACGCTACATCACGACCGAGCTCAAGGAATACGAAGAAAAGATACTGGGAGCCGAGGAGAAGATCCTGGAACTGGAAGCCGGCCTGTTCCATGACCTGGTCATCGCCGTAATGGACTACATCCCCATCATCCAGCAGAACGCATTGCAGGTCGCAAAACTCGACTGCCTTCTTTCCTTCGCCCTGGTAGCCGTCGATAACCGCTACGTACGCCCCCTGGTCGATCATTCGGAAGTCATCGATATCAAGCAGGGCCGGCACCCGGTCATCGAGCACGTCCTTCCCCCGGACGAGGAATACGTGCCGAACGACGTATATCTGGATACCCGTGATCAGCAGGTGATCATCCTGACGGGGCCCAACATGTCCGGCAAGTCCGCCCTCCTGCGCCAGACCGCGCTGATCGTCCTGATGTCCCAGATGGGAAGCTTCGTGCCCGCGGAAACGGCCCGCATCGGCTGGGTCGACCGGGTTTTCACCCGCGTGGGCGCCTCGGACAACCTGTCCCTGGGCGAATCGACCTTCATGGTCGAAATGCACGAGGCGGCCAGCATCCTGAACAACCTCTCCGGGCGAAGCCTGATCCTGCTCGATGAAATCGGGCGGGGCACCGCCACCTACGACGGCATATCCATTGCCTGGGCCATGGTCGAATACATCCACGAGCACCCGAAGCACAGGGCCAAGACCCTTTTCGCCACCCACTACCACGAGCTCAATGAGATGGAGGCCGATTACAAGCGTGTCAGGAACTTCAACGTTTCCATCAAGGAGCTGGAGGACCGCGTAATCTTCATTCGCAAGCTGGAGCCGGGGGGAAGCGAGCACAGCTTCGGGATCCACGTGGCCCAGATGGCTGGAATGCCCCGTTCGGTGGTCAGGCGGGCAAGCGAAATCCTGGAGGAACTGGAGAAATCCCACCAGAAGCATACCCTGACAAAGCCGGTGGGGGACCTGGCATCCCAGCGCGAGGGATTCCAGACCAGCATTTTCCAGCTCGACGATCCCGTCCTGAAGCAGATCCGGGACGAAATCCGGAACCTGGACGTGGATAACCTGACCCCCATCGAAGCGCTGAATAAACTGAATGAAATCAAGAAAATAACCGGGCTGGAATGAGGGGTATTTCCGGGAGTGTAATGTTTTGCGTTATTGAAAAATTAACTTAAATTTGCCGTCCACACTCTGGCACTTGACGTCATGCGAGAATAGCTCAGTCGGTAGAGCACGACCTTGCCAAGGTCGGGGTCGCGGGTTCGAGTCCCGTTTCTCGCTCAAAATCGAAAGTTCATGCCAGATCCCGGAAGGGATTTTTTTTTGAAGGATACACACACGCACACTCTGCCCGGATGGTGGAATTGGTAGACACGCTGGACTTAAAATCCAGTGGCCAGTGATGGCCGTGCGGGTTCAAGTCCCGCTCCGGGTACAAAAAAGCCTCTTAATTAATTGATATTAAGAGGCTTTTATAGTATTAGGATACAAAAAGGATACAAATAAGGGTTCTGTAATTACTCTGTCACTATAATTCCTGGGCACTAACTATAGTAAAAGTCACATTATTAGGGATAATAGAGTTATAGTCACTTGAAATTTTTTCAAAATCACCAAAACCTAAAGACGTCAACCGATTATTTAATTCTTCTTTGTCTGGTATTGCATGAACTAGAAGTTCAATTATCATCCTTGAAACTAATGCCTTCAAATAAGGAAGATATCTAAGTACAGTTTTATACGGTAACTTTGCTCCGTGTACGATTTGAGATCTGATTTCATATAATTTCTTGGTATTTTTAAATATCCTATGACATTCTTCAATTGATTTTCCACATAGTATTGCAACATTCCTGCAAAGTCTATAACTAAGTTCTTGGTGACCACTTACGATTGATTCAAGGCTTATACAAAGACTAACATACATAAGGTATAGGTGTCTTACATATCTTATATGCCCCCCAAAAAAGCTGGAAATTGTAATTTGTAGATAGTTTAATGTGTCTCTTTTTTCATAAAAGAGTCTAAGACACTTTTCTATTTCATCAAGTTGTTCATCTTCATAACGTAAGAAGTTTTCATAATCACTTGCGTCTCCGGTAGGTTCAAGATCCCAAGTTGCCCAACCTGTTCGATAGATTTTCTCATCAATAATTTGGTAATGTATTTCACTAATGACCTGTAAATCAGAAGGAAAAATAATTGATAAAGCTTGCCATAATCTATAGTATTCCTCATCAGGTATTATTTTATCAAATTTGACTGGTGTTATTAAATACATATTCTTATTATCCCAGTAATCTGCTTTTATTTTTTCAAATGCTTCAAGATTGTCATCATAACCAATATCTCTAGTACTGTGCAATCTGAAATACTTTTGGAGGCTGCTTAAATATGCTAAATTGATAATATTGAATCCCCAAAAATCTACATTAATTCTTGAGAGATCACTTATGCTACCACCCAAAATAAAGGTATTGCAGTAACTATTTTGATCATCAGGATTATTATTGATCATTCTAAAGATTTGAATTGCACCTAGTTAAAAAAGAATCAGACTTTTAATACATTAACTATAAAGATTTGATAATTAAGGCTATTATGAAATAGATTGATAATCCATAAAGTAATATCATCCCAGCGATTACCCATTTCTGTGTGCAAATATCAGAATCGGGCAGAATCCAGATTAGCATTGTTGTAATTATAATAATGACACCAGTATAGCCGGAAGTCCAAATCGTTTTTCTTTTTATTTGACCGTGTTTGAAAAGTTCCTTATCAAATTCAATTTCTATTTGAGCAAGATGTTTATCTAATTGATCTCTGACTACAAGTATTTTCTCATAATTAGTTATAAAATCTTTTTGCTCCTTCTTAATTTGCTCATAATTCTTACTTAACATAGATTGCTTTAAGGGTTTCAAAATCACTAATGCATATTCTTCTCCCAGACCATCCGTTTTTCCATACGAGTGATGTTTCAAAGTAAATCTAACCTCATCATAAAAGTTTTGAGCTAAGCCTGATAGAGTACCCCTTAGAGCCTGAAGTCTGAAGATTGCATATACTCCAATTAAAGCTATAGCTGCAGCCAATACCTGCGCCATTGTACTAAATGTATAATAAATGATTTGATTCATGGGTATCCCATTAAATATCAAATTTGAATCATTTTGCAATAGCTTTTATTATCCATTCTTCTTTTATAAGAACATCTTTCATTAGAAGTTTATAAGGAAACTGTCTTAATTTAGATTTTTTAAATCCCTCCAGGATATTTAACAATGTTTGAGCAGATATCAATGAAAGATTCAATTCAAATTCCTCTCGACAATCCTTCTCAAATTCTTCACTAAACTCAGGTGCAATTAATAGACTTTTAATCACTCGATAATTCTTAGACTGCACAAGGTTGATATATGATTTTAATTGTCGTGAAACTGATGAAAATTTATTATATCCAGAATCTTTTACTGTTTTACACTCAATAAGTATTAACTCGTTATTTTCGAGATTCAAAATAATATCTATCCTATCCTTAGCTGTACTTAATTCTTTTCTAAGTTTTTCATCTACATTGAATCCTAATTTCTTAAATATATTCTTAGTTATGTTTTCAAATTTAATGCCCAATTCAGCTTCTTTAATATTAATTCCATTTGCTCTTAATGCATTAATATCTCGATATGCAATATGAAAGTAGTTTTCGATATACAAGTTCTCGACATCCTTATAGGACTCTAATATATTATTTACAATATGCCCTCTTGTTTTTATCGAGAGCTTTTCACAATACTCTTTTAATTTTGTTTCAGGGACTAAATCAAGGATATCACGTGGTTTAATATTATAATCTAATAGATACTTACTTTGAAAAATTTGTTCTTCTTGTAATTCAAATACTGATTTAACAATGTTCTTCAGTTCAGGCAGTTTTGAATCTAAATCATTTAAGAGTTTATCATATCCATCTATTGAAATTGCAACTTTGTCATCTTTATCTACTTGGTTAAAATATTCTATTAGATTTTGAACCTTATCCTCTATTGTTATTCCTTTTATATTATCAATCCTGAGACCCTTTTCAATCAATTCATTTAAGGTTGCTTTCTTTTCAGATAGCATTGATCCTTCTTTATGGATATCATGAATTAAAATGTCATAGAAACTTATACCCTCCTTAATGATGTATTTAATTTTATTCTCTAAGGATTCTCTCCAATCTATATTATGTTTTTTTGCAATTTGATTAATCTGTGATTCACGTAACTGCTTTAAAACTCTCCTAAAATACTTATCTGCTAATGCTCTACCTCTAATAGTCCTAAGAATCCTGACAATCTCATCAGCTATGAATATTCTAAGATTTTTCTTTGAATAAAAAACGATACCTAAGTTTCTTAATTCATTTATTATTTCATCAATATCTTGTTTTTCAATTCCAAGTATCATGTAGTTTATTAGCTTAATCTCTTGTTGAGATAAACCCAAGTTTAAAGCTAATGTTACTAACATTGATTGCTCATCTTGGGTGATTTTAGGATCTAAATTCCTTAGTTGATCATTATAATATGCTGTATGAAGGCATTCCTTATATATTCTATAATCACGTCTTCTCCACTCATTAATTTCTGATTTTTCTGATTGAAGTTCTCTTTTAAATGCTTCAATCTTACTTTTTAATGATTTTATTTCATTTTCATATAAGGTATTAAACCAATCTCTTGACATGAGACAATTACCATCCCGGGTAAGAATATCAACCAGGATATCTAACTGTGAAGTTGCGTCAACAAATTCAGATCTTATGTAATCGGTATATTCCTCATCAATTAAAGCAAATACCTTGACAATATTAATGTTATCAACATTTTTCAAGTCTTTGTCAGGATCGATTAAGATCTTCTCTATTTCCTTGACATTCTTAGGATTACTATCTATTATGTTATTAATGACCTTTAAAAAAGGATTTTTCTCAAAGGAATTAAGCTGATCTAATATCTTTTCAAGTACCATCTTAATAATAGGTTGGTTAACTAAAATTAAGAAGGAAAAAAGAATAGATCAAATAATTATCGGTAAGAAAGTGACGTTAAGGAAAATTATCAAGAGCAAATAGAAAGGAATTTTAGGATGGATGAATAGAATCATGTAAAATTCTCCATCTCATCCAATCATAGTATTCTCTTTTATTTTCAAGGTATTCAATTCTCCTTTGTAGCGCTGTTTTTCTGCCTCTGTAATGGCTTTTCACTACCTGGAAATATAGTTGCTCCAATTTATTTTCAGTTTCCCAGTATCGGTCTAAATAGTGGTTAAACTTACTGCTTATTTGGCATTGATAATATATCCGATATGGGTATGCCTGATGGCTTTTCCAGATTGAGGATCCATAGCATTTATACAAGATCCTGCATTTGGTGTTAGTAACCGGGCAAATGAAATACAAAACATTTCCATTTCCCAGATTACTTGGAACCAGAGCAAAATGAATCATATAATCCTGGTGTGTGATTTCACCATTATATTTTGTGTTATTGTAGATTAATCTTATTACTGGGTTTGGACAGGATAGATCTGATTCATAATTGATACTACTGCCAGATGTCCAATACAATCTACCGTGAATTACTTTTCCTTTCTCGATAAATCCGTTTCTTAGTAGGTAGCTTAATTCTAATCTCTGAGCTTGTCCTGTTGTTATTACACCGGTCGGATATCTTCCCATAGAGTCAGTATATTAACCTAAATCCTTAGAGATAGATATTATCTATAATTCTGCTTTACAGCTCTTATTTTCTGATTCAATTCCTCTATAAGGTCTGAACTTTCTGTTATTTCAGGCTGTTTACAAAGATCCCTGATTCTTCTCTTAAGTCTGGAGTAATATTCCTGATTGTTAAATACTTTTTTAATTCTGAGATCTTCAACCATTTTCATAACCTCATTCTGACCAATTTCCTGAATCTTTGATACTGCCAATTGTTTTATGAAATCATTTGGGGTTTCCATATTCTTAAGATTGAAATTTAACCGGTGCAGTTTATTAATATTCTCATATTCCCTTACATATGCATCAATAAAATAAATATAGACTGATTCATCATATAAATCCTTTGCCTTAATAATATCCTTACCAGGGACAATTATTGCATTCCCTTTAATTCGATATTCATACCTTAATACATTACTGTTTAAACAAACATCAGGAATTACATATCCTTTTCTCTTTCCTTCAGCAATTTTGTCATAAAAGAGTTTAATTCTTCTTTTATTGGAATAGTAAATACTCTGAGGCTGAACCAATCTTATAAAGTATCTGCTATCTCCAAGTGAATCAAAGTAAAGTTCAGGCTTATAATTGGTCATGTAATTTTGTGCCAAATCAATTCTGGTGACTTTTGATCTTGATATCGGCAAATGAATTTCATCTGACATTTGCTCAATGCTTCTTTGTATATCACTTCTCATGAGAGTTTGAAAATTATCTTTTAAGAAATACTTTGGAAGACTTCCTCTGATAGAAATACCTAATTCAGAGATAAAGACTTTCATATTTCCCAAATAGCCTGATATTGATACCTTATTCTGTTTCATGTGTTTTGTCACATCAGATAGATAACAAGGAGTCTCAGCCAGTAAATCTATCTTACCGGCTGATTCACTTGTTAACCAAAAGTGACCAGTTAGGTACTACCCATTCATAGGACCACTTCTGGTCTTTTCTTAATTGATTTTTT
>CAZNQG010000045.1:0-26473 GCA_964575235.1 uncultured Bacteroides sp. | reverse complement strand
CCCCTGAACATCATCGCCCAGGATTTCATCGACTACGTTGAAAAGCATGAACTGGACCCGGCGCGGACCATGCTCTGGATGTCGAAATCCTACCTGACCTGCAACTTCCGGATGTACCCGGAGTTCCTGAAGCACCTCCTCGAGAGCAACGGGAACGGTCTGGAAAAAGCAGAGATTTATCTCGGCAACATATCCAACCTCGATCTTTCGATCAACGTTGCCGTGCAGTCCTATTTCGTGTATATGCTCGGGGGACTGATCCGCAAGATGGGCTGCATGACCCGGCCTTGCGAAAGGGTGAGCGGTGATACGGACCGGGTTATCGAGGCATCCCTGCAGATCCTGGAAAATGCTTTCCGGGGCAATCGGGACCTGGAATCAGCGGTCAGGGAGACTGCCCGGATGTTCAACGGGATCGAAACCATTCAAAACGGAGCCAGGCCCGAAGTGGCGGTATTCGGGGATTTCTACGTCCGTGACCACGACATCGTGAATCAGGGACTGATTCGCTTCATCGAGAAGGCGGGCGGCGTGGTCGTTACAACCCCTTACCACGATTATGTCAAGATCACCCAGGAAAACCTGATCCGGAGGGCTTTGAAAAGAGGCAGTTACCAGACCGCCGTCATGACAAGGCTGCTGCTTGCCCTGCTGGATGTGCTTGACCGGAAGTACTACCGTGAGCTGGAGAGCATCCTCGGCATGAAGGAAAAGATTAGCCCCAGGTCCCTCGAAAAACACCTGGATGAGTTCAACATCAAGCCCTACCACAGCGGGGAATCGTACGACAACCTGCTGAAAATATTCCATATCCTGGAATACCACCCGGACCTCTCGCTCTTCGTACAGACCAATCCGGCTTTCTGCTGCCCGGCACTGATCACGGAGGCCATGACCAGCAAGATTAAATCCGTTACCGGCGTCCCCGTCGTCACGGTCACCTATGACGGCACCAGCGAAAGCAAGAACGAGGTCATCCTGCCCTACCTGGTGGCGGCATCCGAAAAAATAAACTCCGCCTGAGATGGGTATCCAGCATGTGGCATCCGGGAAAATAAACTCCGCCTGAGATGGGTATCCTGCCTTCGTTCTACGGTAACTGGCGCGATCGTATGTTGTGCAACCTTTTCCCCCGTGAACGCGGGATTCCATATTGGATTCCTTGCAAGGAATCCTTACATTTATATTTCTTCAACATCACAAAATCAACTCAAAAATCGACTCACAAATGAAAAAGTCCATCGGCGTTTTTGTCCTTTCCATCCTTGCCATACCCATTCTATCCCAGCAAACCATACAGGTCGGATCCGGGAGCAACAATACCAAAGGCCTGCCTTATTCCAATGAATATGAATACAACTGGTGCACGGTCATCTACCCGCAGGACCAGATCAACCTGATCGGCAGCATATCGGAGATTGCTTATGAACTGTTCAACAATCCCTTTGTAAGCCCTTACTCGGATAATGCCGCCAGCCAGAAAGTCTACATGGCCGATACCTCCAACCTGTATTTCGACGTCGGGGCAAGCTACCCCAGTACCGCATCCATGACCCTGGTCTACGAAGGGAACATAGACTGGCACGATCACCGCCTGGGCGGTGTGGAAAAAACGACGATCACGCTCGATACGCCCTTCGAATACGACAACACGAACAACCTGGTCATTCACATTGAAAATCATTCCGGGGCAAAGACCGCCGATGCAGACAATCATTTTTTAATCTGGTCCGGGACCCAGGGGGATTATCCCTGCCTGTATAACCAGGCCGACGGTGCGTTTCCCGCTTCCGGGGGTACCCGCACCAGGGAACTGCCCATCGTATACCTGACCTTCGATCCCGGTCTGGATGCCGGGATCACCGATATCCGGGACGATATGCTGCCCTCGGGCACGCATCCGCTAAAGGTCCGGTTCCGGAACCACCTGACCGATACGATCAAATCGGTGGATATTGAATGGGAAATAAACGGGGCGCCGCAAACGACCTTCAACTGGACCGGCTCCCTGCTATCCGGTCAGGAAACCGGTATGTTCCCCATCGGAACCTATGATTTCACCGCAGGGGAATATACCATCAAGGCCTGGACGGCCAACCCGAACAGCGGCACGGACGAGGATCATACGAACGATACCCTGGAAACGGATATCATGGTGGTCGATCCCGTTTTTGTGGATGCGGACGCCGTGGGTGCGAAGAACGGGACTTCATGGACCGATGCTTACGACAGCCTGCACAAGGCCCTCGAAGCAGCCGTGTCGAACAGCATCATCTGGGTGGCAGAGGGAACCTACCTGCCGACCAACGACGGCAAGCGGATTAAAAGCTTCGAACTCCCCGACAGCGTCTGGCTGTACGGCGGATTCGCCGGGACCGAGAGCGAGCTGAACGAACGAGTTCCCCGGGATTACCCCACGATCCTGAGCGGCGATATCGGCACGCAGGGAGAGGCATCCGATAACTCCATCCACGTGGTCATTGCCGGGAACCATACGAGCCTGGACGGGTTCACCATTACAGGCGGGAATGCGGACAGCACCGGCGGAGTTGGTGAATACGGGGGAGGCATCATTGCAGATGCATGTGAAGATGTACGGATATCCCACTGCATCTTCAGGGATAATTACGCTTCCTTTCAGGGGGGCGCCCTGTGCAATAATTTCGGCACGGGTCCCGTAACCATCGACAGCTGCAGTTTTGTGAACAACCATTCGGCATACGGGGGTGCCATCGACTGCCACGACACACCATCGGAAATAACACGCAGCGTATTCGCCGGGAATTCCGCCACGAATTACGGCGGGGCCATATTCAACTGGGGAGCCGGTTCGGATCCCATCATCGACCACTGCAGCTTTTACGATAATACCTGTGCGGAAGGATCCGCCATCCACAACCGGGCCCTGGGGATCGTGGCCTCCATCACGAACAGCGTCTTTTACGGGAATCCCGATCCGGACATCGCCCTGAGTTCGGGAGCTGAGTTGGCGGATACCCGTCTTTCCTACTGCCTGGTCGACCAGGGTGAGTTCACCGGGGATAACATCATCACGGGTAATCCACTGTTTGCAGATACCGTTGACTACAACCTTCAGATCATGGGCGGGTCCCCCTGCATTGACGCCGGCGACCCCGAATCCCCGAAGGACCCCGACGGCACCGTTGCCGACATCGGGGCCTACCATTTTGACCTGGACAACGATGCGGGAGTGGTCGCTTTCTTTGCCCCGGCGGATGAATTCCAGTCGGACATCAAGACGATCAAAATTGGCATTAAGAACTTCGGTAAGGCTACGCTTACTGCCGTTACCATTACTTGCGAAATCGACGGGGTGCATCATTCCACCCAGGGCTGGACCGGAAGCCTCCCGTATGCATCCAGTTCAGCCCAGATCGAACTGGGTTCCCATAACTTCGGGTACGGGATGCATACCATCAAGGTGTGGACCAGCAACCCGAACTCCTCCGCCGATGAGCAGCCCCTGAACGATACCCTGGTTTACAGGGTCAGGTCCTGCCAATACCTGGGAGGCACGTATACGGTCGGTCCCGGGGGAAATTTCACCAGTGTCCGGGAAGCGGTCGATTCCATGTCCAATATGTGCGGAATCGACGCAGCAGTGACACTCAACATCCTGCCCGGAACGTACGACGACCAGATCCTGATCCCGGAAATCAAGGGTTTGTCGGAAACATCGAGCATTACGTTTCAGTGCCTCACCGGAGACAACACCGACGTAGTCCTGACCACCGATTCGACGGACTACCTGGTTTTCCTGGACGGGGCGGATTACGTTACGTTCAAAAACATCAGCTTCCGAAGCGAAAAAGCCGCAAAGCTGGTAATCCTGGATTCCGGCGCCTGCAACAATGTGTTTACGGGGAATGTATTTTCCAACCCGGGCCGCGTGAACATCTATTCGGGTACGGCGAACGATTCGAACAACCTTTACCAGTATAACCGGTTCGAGAGCGGAGGGAAGGGACTGGAATTGCACGGCAATTCTTCCGAGCATGAAACCAAAATCCGGATCCTGGATAATGCATTCGATATCCAGGGGGAATGCGTCTACATCGAATGGTCCGACAGCACTGTGATCTCGGGAAATGATATGCAGACATCCATCCGGGGGATCCGGATGGTGGTCGCTTTTTCCTCCATCATTGAAAAGAACAGGATCCGGTATACCAAGACCTCCCCGTACGAGGCGATTTACCTCGCATCCTGCAACGGGGATACCACGAAGTCCAACCTGATCCGGAACAATTTCATCAGCGGAACCACCGGGTATAGCGGGGCCATCCGTATATCGTATTCCTCTTATCAGATATTGTACCACAACTCCGTTAATGTTACCGGGGGATATGCTCTTCTTGTACTGGATCATACCAGCCATATCACCTCGAAGAATAATATCTTTGCCAGCGACGTTTTCGTGATCGAATGGTATGCAGCCAACACGACGGATTTTACCTCGGATTATAACTGTTATTACTCCGGTGTAGATAAATTCGCAATATACGGTGCGGCCGGCAATCTCGAGGAATGGCAGGATACCAGCAAGCAGGATGCCCATTCCATCTACTTCCTGCCGCTGTTTGAAGGCGAGGACGACCTTCATACGACCAGCTCTTTTCTGGACAGCGCGGGAACGGGAATTCCACTGGTAAGCGAAGACATCGACGGGGAGGCACGGGACACCACCCATCCCGATATCGGGGCCGATGAATTCGATTCCCCCTGCAGCGGATGGCTGTCCGGGAATTACAGCATCGGTGCATCGGGTGATTACGGAAGTTTTGCCGAAGCATTCCATGCCGTACAAAACTGCGGAGTGGACGGGAAAGTGACCTTTACCGTTGAGAACGGGACCTATACCGAACAGGTCTGCATCGGGGGCTACATACCCGGTTTCACGGACACGGACAGCATCGTATTTAAATCTGCTGGCGACCCGGAAGCCGTGATCCTTAAGTGGGAAGCCGATACCCTGAACAATTACACCCTGAAGCTGGAAGGGGCCGAACGCATCGTATTCCGGGATATGAGCATACAGGCGACGGACAGCACCTACGGTACGGCCGTGATGCTGACCGGGGGGTCGCACCAGAACCGGATCGAAAATTGCATCATCACGGGACCGGTGGCCGATGACGATGACGATGCCCGTTCCCTCATTTTCCTGCCGGGGGACGGCTCTCATCCGGACACGAACAATGTTTTCAGCGGCAATACCCTGATCAACGGCAGCCACGGGATACATCTGCGGTCCACAAAAGATGCGGACGCCGGGAGAAACAACGTGGTTACCGGGAACTATTTCACAGGTCAGGCAGCCAGCGGAATACGGTCGAAGTATCAGTTCAACCTGCTCGTGCAGGGTAACAGCATTGAAAATTCATACCAGCTGGAGATACCCGGATACGGTTTATATTATGGGATCTTTCTCTACTGGAAAACGGATTCTGCAAGGGTGAGCGATAACCGGATCAGCATCGACAGGAAATATCTTTGCCATGGACTGGGTATTCAGGGTTCCCGGGTACTGACCAGCAACAATACCATCAGCCTCCGGTCCGAAAACTATCAGTCCGCCGGCATCAGCGGACTGGGCAGCAATCACCCAAAATGCTACTATAATTCGGTAAACATATATGGAAACAGCAAGTCCCCGGCACTCGACATAAGCTATAATACCACATCGGATGTGGAAATCCGGAACAATATCTTCTCAAACCATGCCAAGGGGTTAGCGATAAGATATTCATACGGGACTACCTTGAATTCGGATTACAACAGCCTGTTTACCAACGGGGAGTTCATCGGCGAGTGCAACAACCGGAAGACCTACACCGACCTGGAGGCCTGGAGGACTGTGACCGGTGGGGAAATGCATTCGGTTTCCCCTGCCCCCGGGCATTTTGCCAGCAACACGGACCTGCATACCAGCTTTGTTCTGTTCGACGGGGCGGCCATGCCGGTTGCCCTGGTGACCAAAGACGCGGACGGGGCGGATCGGGACCCTGTGACACCCGATATCGGGGCCTACGAATTTTCGAATGTAAGCTTCAGCATGGGTAAAGACCAGATCGCCTGCCTGGATGAAGCACATGTGGTTTCTGCCGGGACCGGATTCGATTCATACCTGTGGTCAACGGGATCCGATTCGAGCACAACGGTTGTTGATTCGAGCGGCATCGGCCGCGGCTCCATGGAGGTCTCCGTGACGGTCGGACTGGATGGCACCTTCTACTACGACACCCTGCAGGTCATATTCACGGCACCCATACCCACTCCCGTGCCCGAATATTGTTTCGACTATGAAGCCGGCGGAGTAGAGATCACCGCAGGAGAGGGTGTGGATTATTACTGGAGAACCGGTGAGAGGACGCGGTCCATCTATGTCACCGGACCCTATGATTATTGGGTTACCGTTTGGGATGAGAACGGTTGCCAGGCAACCGACACCGTTACCATTCACGACAATTATTGCTATGCCAAACTGTATCCGGGTAAAGACACTTCCATGGCGCTGACCGATTCCATCTGGCTCGACGGGGTTTATTACTGCCTGGTGGATGATAATACCTACACACAGTACAGCTATACCTGGAGCACAAGCGACACCCTGGAGAACCTTTACCTGAAGGGCGACGATCTCGGTGCCGGGACCCACGAGGTCTGGATCAGGGTGGTCAACGAGTCCAACGGGTGCGTTACCTCCGACACCCTTGCCGTGACGGTCTGGGACAATACCGGGTATGCTGACCAAAACGGTGAGAGGCTGTTGATATACCCCAATCCATCCGGCGACGTCTTTTATGTGGAAGGCGAAGGTATCCGGGGAATATCGGTCTTCAATACCAAGGGACAGCTGATCCATTCCGACGGGAGCCGGAAGAATATTTACAGGGTGGATCTTGGAGGCGAGCGGAAGGGGATTTACATCGTAAAAATCGTCCGAACCGGCAATGTTGATGTCAGAAGTGTAATTCTGCAATGATCCCTTCGTATATTACCCCCATAAATCCTTAATACAATTCGTTATGCCGGAGTTAAAACTTGATATTTCAAACGTCTATCCTTTTGTAGCGAAGGATACCGTTTATGGCTATAGCCATGAAGTACAGGAACATCTGAGGGCTCTCCACGAAAAGACAGCGGCCGGATCCGATTTCCTGGGCTGGGTGGATCTGCCGTCACAGATCAGCGATAAGGAAATCCGGGAAATCGAGGAACGCGCTGCCTTCCTCCGGGAACGGGCGGATGTCATCGTGGTGGTCGGGATCGGGGGCTCCTACCTGGGGGCCAAGGCGATCGTATCCGCCATGGGCAATGATTTCGGGGAATTCTCAGACCGCACTCCCAGGGTGATTTTCGCGGGACAGAACATCGGAGAGGATTACCTGCATGAACTTCTGGATATACTGGACCGGAAAAGCTTTGCCATCATCGTGATCTCCAAATCCGGCACCACTACGGAACCGGCCATCGCCTTCCGCCTGCTCAAAAGCCACCTGGAGAAAAAGGTCGGTCCACAGAAAGCCAAAGACCTGATCGTTGCTATAACGGATAAGGAAAAGGGAGCCCTTCGGAAACTGGCAGACCAGTCCGGATACAAGACCTTTGTTATCCCGGATGATGTCGGGGGAAGGTATTCGGTCCTGACGCCCGTGGGATTGCTGCCCATCGCCTCTGCGGGCCTCGATATCCGGCGGTTTGTCGAGGGGGCAGGATCCATGCAGCAGGCAACGGGGCAGGACATTCCCTTCGAGGATAATCCATCGGCCCTGTACGCCGCAGCCCGAAATGCCCTCTACCGGAAAGGCAGGACCACGGAGATCCTGGCAAATTATAATTCCAGGCTGGTTTATTTTTCGGAATGGTGGAAACAACTTTACGGGGAAAGCGAAGGGAAAGATGGCAAGGGGATCTTCCCCGCCAGTGTCAATTTTACGGCCGACCTGCATTCCATGGGTCAGTACATCCAGGAAGGTCTGCGCAACCTTTTGGAAACCGTGCTCTCGGTCCGGACCACCGACCGGAAGCTTACCATTCCGGAAGACAGGGAAAACCTGGACGGCCTGAATTTCCTGGCCGGAAAGCGCATCGACCAGGTGAACAAGATGGCCGAGCTGGGCACCCTCCTGGCGCATGTGGACGGGGGTGTTCCGAACATCCGGATCGAGATCCCGGAAATCGAGGAATTCCACCTCGGCGAGCTGGTTTATTTCTTTGAAAAAGCCTGTGGAATAAGCGGTTACATGCTGGGGGTCAATCCTTTCGACCAGCCCGGTGTGGAGGCCTACAAGAAGAACATGTTCGCCCTTCTTGAAAAGCCGGGCTACGAACCGGAGTCAAAGGCGATTAAAAAACGCTTAAAATAATATCAGGGGCGGAAAGGACGGCCGGTCAGGATCCGGTCTTGAAGTTCATATGCATGGCAAAAGCAGTGCTGAATTCTTCGTGCCCCGATAGTTCAATGTAATGCATCCGTTCCAGGAGGTCCTCCAGGACACGGTCGAACATTGTGGATTTAAGGGCAAGCAATGCCCCTGTGCCCGAAGCATTCCCGAGGGGCACAATCCGGTCGCTGGGTGGGAGCAGGCCGATCTTCATGGCAGCTTCGGGATGGATATAATTACCAAAACCCCCGGCGAGAAATACCGCATCCATGAGGCCGACATCCAGTTCGGCATGTTTCAGGAGGACCTCGAGTCCGGCCGCAATGGCTGATTTGGCAAGCTGCACCTCCCTTATGTCCTGCCGGGTTATGGTCAGCGGGTAGCCGCTTTCGGTCTCCTCTCCCGGTACAACTGTGAAATCATGCTCCAGAAAACCCTCCTCATCGAGCTTTCCGTTCCCCAACAGGTATGCCACCACATCGATCAATCCCGATCCGCAGATGCCGGCAGGCCTAACATCGCCGATCACGGTGTACCCGTTTTCATCAAAGGCCGAGATAGCTCCCTGGGTCCCCCCCATCCCGCATGATATCCGGGCACCTTCGAACGCGGGACCGGCGGCCGTTGAACAGCAGGTTATGCCCCGGGGAGTCACCAGGGCAAGTTCACCGTTGGTACCGATATCCAGATAAAGATAATTTTTCCATGCCTCGCTGGGTTCGATGGAAGCCAGGCCGGCAAGGATATCGGCGCCGACATAGGCTGAAACGGAGGGCAGTAATTTAACCTCCCCTTCCGGATGACAGTGCAGGCTTAAATCCCTTCCGCATAATCGCTGTTCATCTGTAAATGCCGGTGTGAATGGGGACATCGCGAGCGGTAAGGGATCCACCCCCAGCAATAGGTGAAGCATGGTCGTATTGCCCGCGACGACTATCCTGACAATGTCCGTCCGGGAAATGCCGGTAAAACCGGTAAAATGATCCAGCTGCCGGTTGATGGCATCCAGTACAAGGTCCTGAAGTTCGGAAACTCCCCCTTCCTTCTCCGCCGTATACTGGATCCTTGTGATCACATCTCCCCCGAAGCGTGCCTGGGGATTTACCGATGACCTTGTTTCCAGGACCGAACCCGTGACCAGGTTTACCAGGTAAAACACAAGTGTGGTAGTGCCCAGGTCAAAGGCCACACCGTGCGGGGAAGCAGACAGGCCGGCAGCCGGTCCCGGTACCAGGGGAAGGGACCGGGTATGGCTGTGCTGTTCAACCAGGATCCTGGTTTCTCTCCTGTCCGGAAGCAGGATCTCCGCCGGGCCGGTTATCTTATAAGCGCATGCAGCAACGGATCCTTCCCCTTTCAGCCAAACCTTGCACTTGCCACAGGTACCTTCTCCGCCGCATGGAGCATACACTTCGTAACCATTTTCGCGTAGAACCTGGAGCAGAATCGAATTTTTCCCGACCTCTATGGTCCGTATTCCCTCTTCATTATGGATCCTGAGTTTAATCATTCCTGTGGACCTGGCAAGCTCACTGGCTTCGCCGGACTCGGGAACTCGTTTCCCGTTTGCCGCCAGCAATCTTAGTGAGCGTAAAAATAATTAAAAAAAAGATCGGCCTGCCTGTTATGTTCCGGGCGATTCCATCAGGGTTAAAAGGTTTTCCGCCCGAGCTTTTTTTGCTCCAGGAATTCTCCCAGAATATCCTCCAGATTCGGATTGCCTATCTCCTGCAGGTCATAGAATACCCTGGTACTGGGTTTGTTGATCTTTATGATCCGGTTCAGGTCTATGGGAGTACCGATCACAACGGCATCGCAATCCGTATTGTTGATCGTGGCTTCCAGGTCTTTCAGCTGTTCCTTACCGTAGCCCATAGCCGGCAGGAGGACGCCTATTTCCGGGTAAATTTCGAAAGTCTGGGCAAGCTTCCCGACGGCATAGGGTCTGGGATCGACCAGTTCCGCCGCCTCGAATTTTTCCGCTGCCACCACGCCGGCACCGATCTTCATCCCGCCGTGGGTCAGGGTCGGCCCGTCCTCGATCACCAGGACTCTTTTCCCCCGTATCACCTCGTGGTCCTCTACCTGTATGGGAGAGGCTGCATCCACCACCAGGGCGTCCGGGTTCACCCGTTCGATGTTGTGCCTTACCGTGTGGATCCCTTCCGGGTCCGCGCTGTCCATTTTGTTGATTATCGCGACGTCGGCCATCCTCAGGGTAACTTCCCCCGGGTAGTATCCCAGTTCATGGCCGGGCCTGTGGGGATCCAGGACCGTGATCATCAGGTCCGGTTTATAAAAGGGAAAATCGTTGTTGCCCCCGTCCCAGAGTATGATGTCGCATCCGTCCGGGTCGTTTTCGGCTGCCCGCAGGATCTCCCCGTAGTCCACCCCGGCATAAATCACGTTCCCCCGTACGATATGCGGCTCGTATTCCTCCATTTCCTCAACGGTGCAACGGTGTTTCTCAAGATCCTTCAGGGTGGCAAAACGCTGCACTTTCTGGGCGACCAGGTCCCCATAGGGCATCGGGTGCCGTATGGCAACCACTTTCAGTCCCTCTCCCATCAGGATCTCTATGATCCTCCGGGAGGTCTGGCTCTTGCCGCAGCCCGTACGGACGGCCCCGACGGCGATGACCGGCTTGCTGCTCTCAAGCATGGTTTCCTTCCCCCCCAGCAGAATGAAATTTGCACCTGCGGCGTTGACCACCGCGCTGACGGCCATGACCTTGGAATACGGAACATCGCTGTATGAAAATACACAGTCATCGATGTCCAGTTCCCGGATCAGTTCCGGCAGCTCTTCCTCGGAATGGATCGGTATCCCTTCCGGGTAGAGTTCTCCGGCAAGTTCCGGCGGATACCTCCTGCCGTCGATATCGGGTATCTGGGCCGCCGTGAAGGCCTTTACCCGGTAACGGTCGTTATCCCTGAAGCGTGTGTTGAAATTGTGAAAATCGCGCCCGGCTGCGCCGATGATGATTACGTTCCTGGCCATTCCTGAAATTTTTCCCACAAATGTACGCTTTTCAGGCATGGTTATTCATGACTTTTATTAGGATGTGTTGTAGATCATGAGTATCTTTAAATGCCTTCCGTTACAGATGAATTTTCTTGCACATATATACCTTTCAGGGGATTCCAGGGAGCTTCTCATCGGGAATTTCATCGGTGACTATATAAAGGGAAAAGATTACGAAAAATACCCGCCCGCCATTCAGGAGGGAATCCTGCTTCACCGGAAGATCGATCTTTTCACCGACAGCCATCCCATCACCCGGCAGGCGAAAAACCTGGTTCGGGAACGTTACGGCCTTTACTCGGGGATCGTGGTGGATATATTTTACGATCACTTTCTTTCTGCGAAATGGGACCAGTACAGCGATATGCCACTAAAAACCTACGTGAGGGACCGTTACCGGATGCTGGATTCCGGATTCTCCATTTTTCCGGTCGGGGTGAAGGCATGGTTCCCTTATTTCATCAAAAGCAACTGGCTTGAAGCATATACCAGCTTCCACGGGCTGATCATGGTGTTCAAGCGGATGTCCTACCGGACTTCCCTGCCCGACCACTCCGAATACGCGGTTGCACAGCTGCAGGACAATTACAAGCTGATGGAGGAATATTTCTTAAAGTTTTTCAAAGATATGCGGACCTACGTGAGCAAGGAATACAAGATCCGCTACAAGGGCATGGGTTGAGATTACCATTCCCCTGAACAGCTGCCGAATAGATTCTTCAGCTCCTCGGCGAAGATCCCCATACTGTCGTCATCCATTTTAAGCATTTTCCTGAACTCCTGGGTATAGAAGAATTCTTTTTCCCCGAAAGCGGGTTTCAGATCGGTCAGCCAAACGGCCTCTTCGTCGTATTCGGCAAAGAACGGGTTACCCACCCATTCCTTTTTCCTCGCCTGCAGGAAATTGAGTACAAATACCTCCTCGCCGTTCATACTGGCCACGCCGACCACCTGAACCTTCCCGGGATTTGCCGACATGCTGGGTCCCCGTACCGTACGGCAGATGCCGCTGACCTGGCTGTATGCACGTCTGTATATCTGCCAGGCCCTGGCAAGGGGGATGGAAAAGTAATCCCGGGCCCCGGTATCACGGGCTACGAACATGTAGTAAGGGATCATCCCCATCCGGACCTGTTTTTTCCACATTTCAGCCCAGACGGCCGGGTCGTCGTTGATGTGCTTCATGACGGGGGACTGCGTCCGGATCTGTGCGCCGGTTTCAAGGATACGGTCTACCGCCTCTTTTACGATGCCGGTGGAGAGCTCTACCGGGTGGCTCACGTGGGCCATGAAGGCAAGGTGTTTCCCGTGATCCACGATCTTCCGGAACACCGCAAGCATCGCATCGGCATCCGGGTCGCTTATATAACGGTAAGGCCAGAATGCCAGTGATTTGGTTCCGATCCGAATGTTCCTTATATGAGGCAGGTCCGCCTCCAGGATGGCATCGATGTAAGTTGAAAAACCATGGGCCGTCATTACCATGGGGTCTCCGCCCGTAAAGAGGATATCCGTTACCTCCGGATGTTCCTTCAGATAGGCGATCAGCAGATCGGTCTCCTTCATGGAGAACTTCAGTTCGTGCATCCCGGTGAACTGCGGCCAGCGGAAGCAGAACGTGCAATAGGCGTGGCAGGTCTGGCCCCTGCTCGGGAAGAACAGCATGGTTTCCCGGTATTTGTGCTGAGCGCCTGAAAGGGGTTGCCCCTTGTATACGGGTACATTATGTTCGAGCTGGCCTGCCGGATGCGGGTTGAGCTGGAGCCTGATATCCCGGACTGCTTCGGAGATGCGGGAGCGGTCCGCACCCGACCGCAGAAGTCCGGAAACGACATCGTAGTGCTCCCGGCTCAGCATCTTTTTTCCTGGGAAATTAAGGCAGAATACCGGATCTCGGTCGTAATGAGCCCAGTCGATCAGTTCATCTACCACATAATTGTTGGTCTTGAAAGGCAGTACCCGGCCTACAACTTCTATATCGTACAGCTTTTCTTCGGGAAGGGATTTCAGCTGAGGTATTTCCCTGAAATTCCGGAGTGTGTAGGTGCGGTATTCCATATCACAAAAAGGGGCAAAGAATCTTAAATATACAAAATTTTTAGCGGGTTTCAAAGTCCTAAACCCAATAAAATCAAGCATTTCAAGATTAATCCGCTGTTGGTAAGTCCGTTATACTCACCTCAGCAATTCCATCCGGCTGGCATCCAGCCGCAGGAATATGAAGAGCAGGATGGTGAACGCCCAGAGGGAGGAACCTCCATAGCTGAAAAAGGGCAGGGGAATGCCGATTACCGGCAGAAGACCGATGGTCATCCCGACGTTGACGGCAAAATGGAAAAACAGGATGGATACCACCCCGTAGCCGTAGATCCGGCTGAAATCAGAACGCTGCCTTTCCGCAAGCAGGATAAGCCTGAGCAGGAGGAAAAGGAACAAAAGAATGACCGTGGAGGTCCCCAAAAAACCCCATTCCTCCCCCACGGTGCAGAAAATAAAATCCGTGCTCTGTTCCGGAACAAAATCGAATTTTGTCTGCGTCCCCTGCAGGAAACCTTTACCGGCAAATCCGCCCGAGCCGATGGCAATCTTCGATTGCGCCACGTTGTATCCGATCCCCAGCGGATCGGATTCGATGCCCAGAAGGATGTTCACCCGGTGCTGCTGGTGTTCCTTGAGGACATTCTGAAATACGTAGTCCACGGAAAAGGTGAAGGCGATCGAGCCGGCAAGGAAAAGCAAAATCATATAGAGGTAACGCAGTCTTTTGCGGTAGGCGTGAACCAGGAATACCGGCAGTGCGATCACCAGTGCCAGCAGGATGATATAGTACCGGTTAAGCTCCAGGAGATCCAGCTCCGCCAGCAGGTACAGTGCTCCCGATATAAGCGCCAGGATCACTCCTCCGGCGAAGGTCTTTTTCAGGCTCCTGGACAGGATCCAGAAAGCCAGCAGGGCCAGTCCCGTCAGGATGAGGATGATGAAGAACTGGTGCATCAGCAGTGCAAGGAAGAACAGGCCTGTCAGGATGATTCCTACCAGGAGAACCAGTACGGAGAATCCCTCCCTGAAGGCAACCAGGATCAGGGCTACGAACACCATGGCTGAACCCATATCGGGCTGGACGGCTATCAGAAGGGCCGGAACAAAGATGATGGCCAGGATCCAGATGCTCGTTTTAAAGGATTTGATCTTCAGGTTGTACGAGCTCAGGTATCTGGCCAGCGCAAGACAGGTTGTTATTTTTGCAAATTCGGCGGGCTGGAGATGGAAGCTCCCGAACTGGAACCAGGATCTTGCACCGTGGATCTCCTTTCCGAACAGCAGGACGGCGATCAGCAGCAGGATCAGGACCCCGTACAGGATGTATGCAAAGAAGGAGTAGAATTTGGAATCGATCAGGAATACGGTGATTGCCAGGATCACCGCGGCCCCCATCCAAACGAGTTGTTTGCCGTAACGCTGGCTCAGATCCAGGATGCTCCGGTGCTCTTCACTGTAAACGGCCGCATAGATATTCAACCAGCCGAGGATGAGCAGCAGGAGGTAAAGTCCCACCGTAATCCAGTCTGTGCTAAGCAGTATGTTGGTTCTTCTCATTCCTGGTCCAGTCTTACAGCCTTCAGAACATATTCTTCCATCCAGGGTCTTGAAATGCTGTCGTAAAGGTACTTTTCAGCCATAAGACTTGCGATGGGAGCGGCCCAGATGTTGCCGAAACCGCCGTGCTCAACGTACACGGAAATGGCTATTTTGGGGTCGTACTTCGGGGCGAAGGCAATGAATATGGAATGGTCCTCCGGTCCGGGATTTTCCGCCGTCCCGGTTTTGCCGCAGATCGTAAAATGGTTTACCCTGGCCCGCCATGCCGTTCCCCCGGGTTCGTTCACAGCTCCTTCCATCCCGTCTGCAATGGCTTCGAAATAAACCGAATCAATGCTGGTATGGTGCCTCTCCAGGAAACGGCGGTCGATTTCCCCGTCCTCGATTTCCTTCACGATATGGGGTGTGTAATAATAGCCCCGGTTGGCAAGCGTGGCAGCCAGGTTTGCCATCTGCAACGGTGTAATGCCCAGTTCCCCCTGCCCTATCGCAAGGGATCTTACGGTCAGAAAATTCCAATGGCCTTTCCCGTAGATGTTGTTGTAGTATTTATCCTCCGGGACGAACCCGGTAAGCTCGTTGGCAAAATCGGTATGGAGGGCATGCCCGAATCCAAAGCTCAGGACGTGTTTCCTCCAGTTCATGTAAGCCTCCGACACGGAACCGTATTTCGGATCGTTCAGGATGTTCCGGAAGACATAGTTAAAATATGAATTGCACGAGTTAATTACGGCGCCGCGGAAATCCAGCGGGGATTCATGCGCATGACAGGCCACGGTAAATCCTCCCATGTGAAAACCAAGGTTGCAGGAAAATTCCGAAGCAGTGGTTATCACCTTCTCCTGCAAGCCGATCAGTCCGTTAACGGTCTTGAAAGTCGAGCCGGGTGTGTAGAAGGCCATCAGAGCACGGTTGAACCAGGGTTTGAGAGTATCTTCCGAGAGGATGCGGAAATTTTCCGATCGGACCCTGCCGACCAGAAGGCTGGGTCGGTACGCCGGGGAGGAAACCAGGGCCAGGACTTCCCCCGTGGACGGTTCGATGGCCACGATGCTCCCGTTGAACTTGCCCATCAGTCTTTCACCGTATGCCTGAAGGTCGGCATCCAGGGTGGAAACCACGTTGCGACCCACCTCTGCCTTTCGGTCGGCCCTTCCCCCCTGGTAGGAACCCTTGATCCGGTTGTGCACGTCCACCAGGTAGATCTTCCTTCCCTTTTCCCCGCGGAGTACCTCTTCGTATGACTTTTCAATCCCACTCACCCCGATGTAGTCCCCCATCAGGTAATAGGGATTTTTTTCGATCTCCTTTTCATCCACCTCTCCGACGTAGCCCAGTGCATGCGCGGCTATATCCCGGGGATATTTGCGCAGGGACCTGGGCTGTACAAAAAAACCGGGGAATTTGTAAAGTTTCTCCTGCATCACGGCATAGGTGATCGACGAGATCTGCCGCATGAAAATGGAAGGTTTATACAGGGAATATTTACAGGCTGCCTGTATCCGGTTGATCACCTCCCGGCGGGGGATCTCAAGGATCCGGCAGAAGTCGGCCGTGTCGAAAGCCCTGAGCTGGGCGGGATTTATCATCAGGTCGTAGGCCGCTTCATTGTAAACCAGAAGCTCCCCGTTGCGGTCGAAAATCAGTCCCCTGGCAGGATACTGGATTTCCACCCGCCGGGCGTTGCTTTCTGCAGTGGTTTTATAGGATGATTCGACTACCTGGATAAAGAAAAGCCGGAACAGATATACGATGCCCACAAGGACAATTATTCCTCCGACAATGTATTTTCTCCCGGCGTAAGGGTTCATTATTTACGGTAAATAAAATACTGGCTCAGCATGATCAGGATCACTGTGAACATCGAACTCAGCAGCACCCGCAGTAAGGTAGAAAAAAATTCAGAGAACCTGAAGACTTCGATGTAGAACAGCATCAGATGGTGTGCCAGCACAAGGATGACCGTATACCTGAGAAACCACTGGAAACCCAGGTAGTACACCCGGGGAAAGGTGCCCGTTTCATATCCGTCCCGGGGTGCGCTCATCTGCAGGACCCAGGGGCGCAGGAAAGCCATGAAAACGGTTGCTGCGGCGTGCATCCCCGGTGTGTGGGAGAACAGGTCGATCGTGATTCCCAGGACAAAGCCCATGGTCAACAGCAGCCAGTTCGGGGTTTCAAACGGGAGCAGGAGTATGAAAAGGACGTAGAAATAGGGTACGATGTATCCGCTGATTTGGATGTTGTTCAGGATCAGCACCTGGACCAGCACCAGGACGATGAATCGGGTGATATTTCTTCCGAGCAGTTTAATCATTGCCGGTTATCCTTTCCAGTTCCATTTGTTCCTCCCGCATCAGGTTGCGTATGACGTTAACGTGGGAAAGGTTTTTATAATCGACCGCAATGTCCACATCAATGGTGTAAAAATTCCCTTCCTCGGCCTGGAAATCCCGAACGGTGCCCACCAGGATCCCCTCCGGGAAAATGGCAGAATACCCGCTGGTCACGATCGTATCGCCAGGCCTCAGGTCCACGTGGAAAGGGATGTCCTCCAGGATGACCCGGTCGTACCCGGTACCGGGCCAGTACAGGGAACCGAAGTATCCGTTCCTGCGGATCTTGGCGCTGAGCCTGAAATCGCGGTTGATCATCGGAATCACGGAGGAATAATTCCCGGAGACGGCATACACAACCCCCACGACGCCTCCGGGTGATATCACGGCCATCTCGGGTTCGATCCCGTGGTGCCTCCCCTTGTCCAGGACCAGGTAATTGAATTGCTTGTTGGTGGAGGAATTGATAACCCTTGCCGGGACGTAGGAAAACCGTCTGCGGGGCACCGAATCCATACGGGGTCCGGTTTCCGCCTCCAGCCTTCGTTTCATTCCGTCAAGCTGGTTCCTGAGCAGGGTATTCTCCATCTGCAGATCCCGGTTGGTCTGCCTGAGAATCAGGTATTCCCTCAGTCCCCCGAAGGTTTCATAAAAAATCCCTTCGATCGACCGGGAAAGTCCAATGAACTGCGCACGGTGATAGGTATTGTGCTGGATCACAAGGAAAACGGATACGGCTTCCAGGAATATGAACAGGAAGAAAAAATAATATCGGACGATCAGCCGTAACAGATTCCTCATAGGCTATACCTGTGGAATCAACGCATCAGGAAAGAAAACTTGTCGACGTTCTTCAGGGCGATTCCCGTTCCCCTGGCGATGGCCTGCAGGGGATCTTCCGCCAGGTGGAAGGGGATGTTGATCTTGTCGGTAAAGCGTTTCCCCAGACCCCTTAAAAGGGCTCCTCCCCCGGCAAGATAAATTCCCTTATTTACGATGTCCGCGTACAGTTCCGGGGGCGTCTGCTCAAGGACTGCAAGGATGGAGGTTTCGATCTTGCTGATGGATTTATCCAGGCAGTGGGCAATTTCCTGGTAGGAAATCGGGATCTCGATGGGCATCGCGGTCATCAGGTTGGGTCCCCGAACCATGAAATCCTCGGGCGGGTCCTCCAGGTCCGGCAGGGCCGAACCTACATGGAACTTGACGTCTTCGGCCGTTCGCTCTCCGATCTTGATGTTGTGCTGGTGCCTCATGTAGGCCTGTATGTCCGCCGTAAAGCCATCGCCGGCGATCCGGATCGACTGGTTGCAGACGATCCCTCCCAGTGCGATTACGGCGATCTCGGTGGTACCACCACCGATGTCGACCACCAGGCTGCCTTCGGGCGCCTCCACGTCGAGTCCGATTCCAATGGCGGCTGCCATCGGCTCGAAGATCATGTAAACATCCCTGCCTCCGGCATGTTCCGAGGAATCCCGGACGGCCCTGCGTTCCACCTCGGTGGCTCCGGACGGGATGCACACCACCATTTTAAGCGCCGGGATGAAAAGCTGGGGCTTTTTATTGATCATTTTGATCATGCCACGGATCATCTGTTCGGCAGCATCGAAATCCGCGATAACCCCGTCCCTCAATGGCCTGACGGTTTTTATGTTTTCGTGTGTTTTACCGTGCATCTGCCTCGCCTTCTCCCCGATGGCGATCAGCTTGCTGGTATTCAGGTCGATGGCTACGATGGAAGGCTCGTTGACAACTACCTTGTCATTATGTATGATGATGGTATTTGCGGTCCCCAGGTCAATGGCTATCTCCTGCGTCAAAAATGAAAACAAACCCATGTGTATAAGATCTAAAAATGTTAATACTAAATTACTCTTTGCCCTTTAATGCTTGAAATGCCGGAATCCGGTGAAAACCATGGACATGCCGTGTGCATCGCAATAGTCAATGGAATCCTGGTCTTTCACGGACCCGCCAGGCTGTATAACGGCGTTTATTCCTTCGGCATCGGCTATTTCCACGCAATCCGGGAAAGGGAAAAAAGCATCCGAAGCCATGACCGCTCCTTTCAGGTCGAAACCGAAACCTTTCGCCTTCACGATGGCCTGCTTGAGTGCATCAACCCGTGATGTCTGACCCACACCGCTCGCCAGGAGCTGGTTATTTTTCGCCAGTACAATGGCATTGGATTTGGTGTGCTTCACCAGCTTGTTCGCAAAAAGCAGGTCCTCGATTTCTCTTTCCGTGGGACTTTTCTTCGTCACGCACTTAAGCTCTTCCTTTTTCTCCGTTTTTACATCCCTGTCCTGGACCAGCACCCCATTGAGGAGGCTCCTGAACTGCCTGTCATGCAGCTTGAAATCCTTTATGACCAGGATGATACGGTTCTTCTTCTGTTTCAGGATATCCAGCGCTTCCCCGGAATAGGAGGGAGCAATGATGATCTCAAAGAACAATTTATTTATCTCTTCCGCTGTGGGTGCGTCGATCCCGGTATTGGTGATCAGGACCCCCCCGAAGGCCGAGATGGGATCGCCTGCCAGGGCATCTTTCCATGCAGCCAGCAGATGGTCCCTCACCGCAAGTCCGCAGGCATTGTTATGCTTGAGGATGGCAAAACACGTGCCTTCAAAATTCCGGATCAGTCCCACGGCAGCATCCACATCCAGCAAGTTGTTGTACGATATCTCCTTTCCGTGCAACTGGTCGAACATGGCTGCAAAATCCCCGAAGTACATTCCTTCCTGGTGGGGATTCTCACCGTATCGGAGGATCTTCCCCTCGTTGGAACTGTATCGGAAGACGCCTTTCTCCGTTCCGGTGAACCAGGCGTGTATCCGGGTATCGTAACGGGAGGATACGGCAAAGGCATCCCCGGCAAGGCGCTTACGGTCCTCCAGCGAGGTCTGCCCTTTCTTGTTTTCCAGCAGCTTCAGAAGCAGGGGGTACTGGTTTTTGGAGGGTACGATCACCACATCCGCATAGTTTTTGGCGGCGGCGCGAATGAGTGAGATGCCTCCGATATCGATTTTCTCGATGACCTCGTCCGCCGGGGCCCCGGACCGGACGGTCTCTTCGAAGGGGTAAAGGTCCACGATCACCAGGTCGATTCCGGTAATGTCGTATTGCGGTACCTGTTTCTGGTCATCGGGATGGTCCCTGCGATACAGTATGCCCCCGAAAATTTTCGGGTGCAGTGTTTTCACCCGCCCGCCAAGAATGGAGGGATAGGAGGTGATGTCTTCGACGGCCGTCACCGCGATCTCCTGTTTTTCAATATAATCCCTGGTACCGCCCGTGGAAATGATCCGGACGGAGAGTTCCTTCAGACGCCGAAGGATGGGTTCCAGTCCCTCCTTGTCGTATACCGAAATAAGTGCAGTTCTAATGCTTTTTAAATCAGTCATTTACGGCTTGCGGTTAAATTTGGACAAAGATACTTAAAAAGTTGTTAAAATTAGGTACATTTACGTGGAAAACCTAATCATGCCGGGCAGAGGGGCCATGCAGCGATTCCTGAAAACCATACGACTCCTTCTTGAAAGTTTTCTTTTTGCCTTTAAATCCGTCATTGTCAACAGGCTGCGGACCATCCTGTCCCTGCTGGGAATCACCATCGGGATCTTTGCCATCATTTCCGTCTTCACCATCTTCGATTCGCTGGAAATCAACATCCGTGAAAACCTTTCCCAGGCCGGGGAGAACGTGATCTACATCCAGAAATGGCCCTGGGCGCCCGAAGAAGGGCAGGAATATGCCTGGTGGCAGTACTGGAACCGGCCCGTGCCCCGGTACAGGGAATACCTTTTCCTGAAGGAACAAAGCCGGCTGGCGGATGTGGTCAGTTTTCACGCCTTCTCAAGGCGGACCCTGAAATACAAGAACAATTCTGCCGATAACATCATCGTATGGGGTACCAGTCCCGAGTTCGAACAGGTACGCGATCATGAGGTCGAACGAGGCAGGTTTTTCACCTCGTTTGAGTTCCACGCATCCAGGAACCTGGTGGTCATTGGGTACAACATTGCGGACCGGTTGTTCCGCAACGACGACCCCATCAACAAGGAGATTAAGATCCACGGGCACAAGGCAACCGTGATCGGTGTTTTCAAACGGGAGGGCAGCTCCATGTTCGGATCCATGGATGATTACGTCGTAGTTCCCCTGCAGTTTATGGAGAAACTGACCGACATCCGGCGTGAAAATGCCGATCCCCAGATCCTGGTCCGGGCCAAGCCCAACGTCAGCAACGAAGAACTCATGGAGGAATTGCGCTCCCTGCTTCGTTCATACCGGCGTTTGAGTCCCCGCTCAGACGACAATTTTGCCCTGAACCGCACCAGCATGCTGACCGGTGTGATCGACCAGGTATTCAAGGTCCTGAACCTGGCCGGGTTTTTTATCGGGATCTTTTCCATCCTGGTGGGAGGCTTCGGCATCGCCAACATCATGTTCGTATCGGTCAAGGAACGGACCAACATCATCGGCATACAGAAGGCTCTTGGGGCAAAGCGTTATTTCATCCTGCTCCAGTTCCTGTTTGAATCCGTGCTGCTGGCGGTTACCGGTGGGGCGGTCGGGCTTCTGATCGTCTTTGCCGGGGCTGCGATCATGACCGCCATCCTGGGGGAATTCAAGGTTTTTCTGACAGCGGGGAACATTATTCTGGGCCTAGGAATCTCGGCTACCATTGGGATTGTATCAGGCTTTGCCCCCGCCTGGTCGGCGGCCAGGATGGACCCGGTCGAGGCCATCAATACGACCTTTTAAGGGTATCCCGGATACGATCCGCTCGCGATCCCCGGGAACACTCATCAGTACCTTTAGAACAACCGGCCGCGGTTTACCAAGGCGCCCCGTAAAGCAGGCCACCCTTCACATCTCAGAACACTCCGTAAAGCAGTCTTCCCACTAAAAGATATATGGCCAGTCCCACGATATCGTTCATCGTGGTTATAAAGGGACCGGTCGCCAGGGCCGGGTCGATCCTGAACCGGTTCAGCATCAGTGGGATGAAGGTACCGAACAGGGAGGCGAACAGGATCACCGAAAACAGGGATACGCTTACCGTGGCGGTGAGCGCCAGGGAATCGCTGAACAGGAGGTTGTAACCCAGCATGATGGACGAGAGGATGGTCCCGTTTATAAAAGCGACGGAAAGTTCCTTAAGCAGTTTCCGAAGCGTGGATTCGATCCCGACGGTCTTGGCGGCGAGTCCCTGTACGATGATGGCGCTGGACTGAACCCCGACGTTCCCTCCCATAGCCGCGATCAAGGGAATGAAAAAGGCCATTTCCGGGTAAAGCCCGAGTTCTGCTTCGAAACTGCTCAGGATGATGGCTGCCATGGTCCCGCCCAGGAGGCCGATGAACAGCCAGGGTATTCTGGCCCGGGTCAGGAGAACCACGTTGTCGGAGGGTTCAACGTCTTCGCTGATACCGGATGCCATCTGATAATCTTTTTCGGCCTCTTCCCGGATCACATCCACCACATCATCGATGGTGATACGCCCCATCAGCCGCCCGATCGAGTCCGCCACCGGGAGAGCTACCAGGTCGTACTTTTCCATGATGTTGGCCACTTCCTCGCCCCTGGTATCGGTTCGGACGGAGATCACATCCGGCTTGTACAGGTCTTCGATGGTCGCGTTGCTCTTTGCCAGCAGGAGTTTTTTCAGGGAGAGGATGCCCCGCAGGATGTCGTCGTCATCCACAACGTATATGAAATACACCTCATCCACGTCGGCGGCCTGTTTACGCATTTCCCTCAGGCAGGTCGGGATGTTCCAGTTCTTGTTCACCTTGATAAGCTCTTTGGCCATGAGTCCCCCTGCCGTATTTTCATCGTAGGCCAGCAGATCCACGATCTCCCCGGCCTGCTCCACATCTTCGATGTGCTGGAGGACTTCTTCCTTTTTCTCTTCCGGCAGTTCCCCGATCACATCCGCGGCATCGTCGGAGTCCATTTCCCCGATGAACTGTTTGGCGATCTCCTCCCCGGAAAGGGCTTTAAGGAAGCGCTCCCGCTTGTCGTCATCCATTTCGATCAGGATGTCGGCGCGTGTCTCCCCGTCCAGGTCGTTGTAAAGGAATCTCGTTTCCTCGATCTCCAGTTCATCGAAGATGTCCGCAATATCCGCAGGGTGCAGGTGGGAAACCAGGTTAGCCACCGATTTCTCATCGTACTGTGCGATCAGCTCCTTCAGGTTGGATATGAATTCCCGTGTCAGTTCAAACGACATGATTGCTGCGTTTGTGGATTCTCAACCGGCCTCGAAGATAAACAATTATGTCGATTTTCTCGATTCCAGGGTAGAAGTAAGTTCTATAAAACCGCTGACGGGAAGTTGTTCCGGCCGCATGGAAAAGATCTTTTGTTCCGGGCCGGGGATGGTAAAATGGCCCTTCAGGGAGTTACGCAGGATTTTACGCCGCTGGTTGAACGCGGTCTTTACGACCCGGCAGAACAGGTCCTCGTCGCAGTCTAGGCGTTCCCGATTGTTGCGTTTGAGGCGGATGACGGCGGACTGCACACTGGGGGGTGGACTGAACACCTTGGGACCGACGGGAAACAGGTATTCCACATCAAACCAGGCCTGAAGCAGGACCGATAGTATGCCGTAGGTTTTCGGCCCGTGCGGGGAACGGATCCGGTCGCCTACCTCCTTCTGGATCATGCAGACCACCTGCTTTACCCGGTTCCGGTACTGAAGAACCCGGAAAAAGATCTGGCTGGAGATGTTGTAGGGGAAATTGCCGATGATGGAAAGGGGTGGCTTCAGTCTTTCCAGCAGGTCGGAAGTAAGGAAATCTCCCCGGATGATCCGCTCGCCCTGTCCGGGGAAACGTTCCCGGAGGTAATGCCAGGCTTCCGGATCGATCTCGAGGACATGCGTGTCCGGATAGCGCTCGAACAGGTAACGCGTAAGGATGCCCGTTCCCGGTCCCACTTCAAGAACGTTCCCCGCTCCCTCTGCATCCAGGCTTTCCACGATCTTCCTTGCAATGTTCTCGTCCCTCAGGAAATGCTGTCCCAGGCTTTTTTTCGCTCGCACGCCCATCCGGAATGTTTTATGCCTAAAGATAGTATATTTGAACATGAAGTATGATTTCGACGAGATAATAGACCGCAGGAACACCGGTTCCTTAAAATACGACTTTGCCGCCGGGTATTTCGGCACCGATAACCTCATTCCCATGTGGGTTGCCGATATGGATTTCCGTACCCCGGACTTCATCATGGAGGCGATCCGGGAAAGGGCCCGGCATGAGATACTGGGGTATTCCCTGCGCCCGGAGTCCCTGTACCGAGCCGTCATGGAATGGTATCGAAGCCGGTATGGGTGGAAAATTACGAGGGAATCGATCCTCTTCACTCCGGGTGTCGTATCCGCACTCAGCATGGCGGTCCGTGCCTTTACCCGGGAGGGGGACCGGGTCGTTGTGCAGCCACCCGTTTACCATCCCTTTTTTTCCGTGATCCGGGAAAACAACAGGGTCCCACTCTACAACCCGCTCCGGGAGGAGAACGGTACGTACCGGATGGACCTGGAGGGATTGAGAAAGAGCCTGGATCCCGGGGTAAAGCTGATCCTGATCAGTCACCCCCACAATCCCGTCGGCCGGGTCTGGACGCCCGGGGAGCTGGCCGGGCTCGCGGAGATCTGCCTGGAGAACGACATCGTTATGGTCTCCGACGAAATCCATTCAGACCTGGTTTTCCACCCGCACCGCCACGTGCCGGTGAGCACCCTTTCGGATGAGATCGCAAGGCATACCATCACCTGCACGGCCCCCAGCAAAACCTTCAACCTTGCCGGGCTTTCCACATCGGTTGTGATCATTCCGGACGGGGACTTGAGATCGCGGTTCAACCACGAGCTCTCCACCGGGCAGCTGTTTATGGGAAACATTTTCGGAACGGTTGCCATGGAAGCGGCTTACAGGGAGGGACACCGTTGGCTCGAAGCCCTGATGAATTATCTGCGGGAAAACCTGGATCTGATCTCGGGATTCATCGAAACGGAACTGTCCCCCATCCGGATGGTGCAGCCCGAAGCAACCTACCTGGCATGGCTGGACATGCGGCCGCTGAATATGAACAACGGCGACCTGAAGCAATTTATGATCCGGGAGGCCCGGATCGGGTGCAACGACGGACCCACCTTCGGTCCCGGCGGAGAGGGATTCCAGCGCCTGAATTTTGCCTGTCCCCGTTCCATCCTCCAGCATGCACTGGAACAGCTTAAAGAGGCCGTCGGAAAAAATTTTTAGAAATTATTCTGTATTTTTAATCGTGGATAGAAACAGCCTCTCCTGATGAGATTTACCCGGACCATTGGCATACGGATCGTACTGGGATTTGGGCTTCTGATACTGGCGATCGTTCTCAATGCCGTCTTTTCATACCGCATCGTGGAAAACATGCAGCAAACCCAGAAGGAATTCACAGGCATACTGGACCCCAGCATCCGCCAGCTTATCCGGCTTCAGAGCGCCCTGCATGAATCGGAGGACCTGCTGCGGGCATGGGAATATTCCGGATGGGATCCGGCATCCCCCCTCCTGGAGGAGAACCGGCTGCTGCTCCAGAGGAGCCTGCCAGCCATCCACCAGAGGATCCTTAATTTATCGGATGGGTGGAGGGACAAAGACCGGGATACCTACCTGGGCCTGTACGCCTATATCAACGATTCGCTGTTTTCAAACATATCCAGGTATACCAGCGGCCTCGCACAGCCGGGAAGGTCCGACACCCTATCGGGCCGGCACATCGGAGAACTCCGAAGCTACTATCAATTCAGCGTCCAGGAAACGGGAAACCTAATCCGGACGTTTGACAGGCTGGCCGCACAGGTTAACGAACGCACAGAGGGAACATACAGGAGAACCCTGCGAATAATGCTTGTTACCGGGATCGTCATTGCCCTGATCGCCATTCTGATCGCAATCCTGCTGTACTTTGCCCTTGTGAGTCCCATACGCCAGTACAGCAATGCGATCACGGACATCGGGAAAGGTGTAATCCCCGACCGGACGTTCAGGGAGGGGACGGGCGAAATGGGACGGATCGGGGCTGCCCTGAACAACATGATCCGGAGCC
>CAZNQG010000044.1:0-26889 GCA_964575235.1 uncultured Bacteroides sp. | reverse complement strand
GAACATAAAGGAATTCGGGCTGCCCCTGGTGGTCATTTACACGGCCACCACCGTTGGAAGTATTTTTGGCGGATGGCTTTCCGGTTTCCTGATCAAAAAAGGCTGGAAGGTGAGCCGGGCCCGGGCCGGCGCCATGCTGCTGTTCGCCGTGCTGGTCCTTCCGATCATGTTCGCCCAGTCAGAGGGCATCAGTTTCTGGTGGGCCATCGCGATCATCAGCCTGGCGGCCTCCTCACACCAGGCCTGGTCGGCCAATATATTCACGACCGTTTCTGATATGTTCCCGAAAAAAGCCGTGGCTTCCGTAACGGGCATCGGGGGCTTTGCCGGATCCATAGGGGGCATCCTGGTAGCCATGCTGGCGGGGACCATCCTCGAGATCACCAAGGCTGCAGGGCATGTGGAAACGGGTTATACTTCCTTGTTCCTGATAGCGGGACTGGCCTATATTGTGGCCTGGGTGTTGTTCAACCTGATCGCCCCCGGGATGAAGAAGGTGGAACTGTAATCCATCATCCTTTTAAAAACCTTTTCACCAGCCCGGCCGTAAACAAGTTTACAGCCGGGTGCTTTTTTATCCGGCCGGAAATATTCAACAATAGCGTAAAAATATTAAATTAGCTGAAGCATCCTTGAACCCGATCATGTCAGCCCTCTTTCAAAACCGGAATAACGGCAAACAGAACGGCGGGGGCGAACCGTCCAGCCTCGAGCAGTTCGATGAGAAGCAATTGCTGCATGCCCTGATCGACAACATGCCGGATTTCATCTACATTAAGGACCATTCAAGCCGGTTTGTCCTTGCCAACAAAAGGGTTGCGAACAACCATGGTCTGAAGTCGGGCAACCAGATGATCGGTAAGACCGATCATGATTATTACCCCAAGGAACTGGCCAATAAATATTACCGGAACGAGCAGGAGATCATGAAGACCGGCGAGCCCCTTATCGGAATTGAAGAAAAATGCCTGAACGAAAAGGGCGAGGAAATCTACCTCTCCACCACCAAGATCCCCTTGAGGGACAAAAAGGGTAACATAACCGGGATCGTCGGTATTGGAAGGGACATCACCATCCGGAAAAATGCGGAGATGAAAATGGTCGAGCATTCCGAAAGGCTGCAGGAAGTCAATACCCTCCTCGAAGAAAAACAGGAAGAAATCCAGCAGCAGGCCGAAGAACTTGCCGCACAGACCAAACACCTTCAGAGGACCAACCTGGAACTTGAAAAATTGACGGTGGCCCTTCGGGAAACGGATAACGTGGCCCTCATATTGGATGCCAAAGGGAATTTTGAATGGGTGAATAAAAGTTTCCAACGGGTATACGGGCAAACCCTCGAAGAATTCATGCGGGATCACGGAAAAAACATCCTGGAAGGAAGCCGGAATCCCCACATCCGGGAGATCCTCAACAAGTGCAGGACTTCCGGGAAAACCGTGCGTTTCCAGACGGAGTTCATAGACGCGAACGGGAACAAGGTATGGACCCAGTCCACCCTGACCCCGGTATATGATGAAGACCAGCAGATCGTTCGATACGTTGCCATCGATGCCGACATAACTGCCCTGAAGAAAGCCCAGGATCTGATAAATCATCAGAAAACAGAGCTGGAGAAACGCGGAAGACAGCTTGAGAAGGCAAACATCACCAAGGATAAGTTTTTTTCAATCATCGCTCACGATCTGAAGAATCCCTTTCATTCCATACTGGGATTCTCCGAGTTGATGATGAGCAATTTCGACGGCATCGGCGAAGAGAAGAAGCTGGAATACCTGGGATTGATTCACGAATCCTCTGAGTTTGCCAACAACCTCCTGGAGAACCTCCTCAACTGGTCCCGCGCCCAAATGGACAGCATCCGTTACAATCCGGCAATAATGGATCTACACTCCTGCATTATGGAGATTCACCGTATGCTGCACAGCTCCATGGAAAGGAAAACCATTGAATTCCGGAACCTCATCCCGGAGAACAGTTTTGCATTTGCGGACCAGAATATGATACAGACCATCGTCCGAAACCTGCTCAACAACGCCGTAAAGTTCACGCCCGAAAACGGAACCATAGAGGTTCATCTCGAAACCAGGGGAGAGAAGCAATTAATAAGCATTCGGGATTCCGGCATCGGAATCCCCGAAGAACAGCAGAAGAAACTGTTCAGCTTTGGGGAATTCCATACAACACCTGGTACGGCAGGGGAACAGGGAACGGGACTGGGCCTGATCATCTGCCACGAATTCATCAAAAAACACGGAGGCTCCCTCCGCCTTGATTCTGAGCCCGGCAAGGGCACTACCTTCACATTCGATATCCCAGCCTGGAATGACCAGTCCTGATCCAAAAATCCCGCCAGCCGTAGTTAAGGACTTCCCAGGCCGCAGAGAAATCATTTGCCATATATACAGGATTGATTACTTTTATGCTTTTCAAAAATTTCAATCATGCTGCTGCTCGGATACGATCTTGGAAGTTCATCGGTGAAAGCCAGCCTGCTGGATGGGGATTCCGGTATAACCATCGCTTCGGCCTTCCATCCCAGGATGGAAATGGAAATTCTCGCACCGGAATCCGGATGGGCCGAACAGGATCCGGATACCTGGTGGGAAAACCTCAAACTGGCCACCCGTGAGGTAATAAACAAATCCGGGAAAAGCCCGGACGAAGTCGGTGCCATCGGGATATCATACCAGATGCACGGGCTGGTCATGGTCGACAAGGACTTCAGTGTCCTTCGCCCCAGCATCATCTGGTGCGACAGCCGGGCCGTTGAAATAGGCGAGCAGGCATTCCAGGAGATCGGTACCGGCAAATGCCTTGCACACCTGCTCAATTCTCCCGGTAATTTTACGGCCTCCAAACTCAAATGGGTCAAGGATAACCAGCCCGAGATCTACGAGAAAATCCACAAGATCATGCTGCCGGGCGATTACATTGCCCTGCGTATGACCGGAACAGCCGGTACGACCGTATCCGGATTGTCGGAGGGGATCCTCTGGGATTTCAAATCGGACGCACTGGGTTCATTCCTCCTCGAACACTTCGGTTTCGACCGGAATCTCATCCCCGATGTGGTACCCACCTTCTCGGAGCAGGGAAGGCTGAGCGGGAACGCTGCGGGGGAACTGGGACTTAAGCCGGGAACTCCCGTAACCTATCGGGCGGGGGACCAGCCCAATAACGCATTCTCACTGAACGTCCTCCATCCCGGGGAGATTGCCGCAACAGCCGGAACTTCCGGTGTGGTATACGGGGTTAGTGACGAGATCAAATACGACCCTCAATCCCGCGTAAACACCTTCGCCCACGTCAACCACAGCAAGGCGGAACCCCGCCTTGGGGTGCTGCTTTGCATCAACGGAACGGGGATACTCTACAGCTGGCTCAAGCGCAACATGGTGTTCGCGGACATCGATTACGACGAAATGAACGAGCTGGCATCCGGCGTACCCATCGGGGCGAAGGGAATGACCGTGCTTCCTTTCGGCAACGGGGCCGAGCGCATGCTCAACAACCGGGACCTC
Source organism: uncultured Bacteroides sp. (assembly GCA_964575235.1). Classification (GTDB taxonomy): domain Bacteria; phylum Bacteroidota; class Bacteroidia; order Bacteroidales; family SM23-62; genus SM23-62. The sequence continues at coordinate 23,365 of CAZNQG010000044.1, read as the reverse complement.
GGATGCACCTTCAGCAACCTGAATTTCAACGTTCACTCGAATGCATACATCATACGGGCAGCCCAGGAAGGTGTGGTATTCGCCCTGAACTACGGAATGGAGATCATGAAGAACACGGGCATCCACACTTCGGTAATACGTGCGGGACACACCAACATGTTCCTGAGCCCGGTATTCCGCGAATCCCTTGCCGGACTTACCGGCGCCATGATCGAGCTTTACGACACGGACGGCTCCCAGGGAGCCGCCAAGGGAGCGGGAGTGGGTTGCGGTTATTACCCTGATTTTGCAGACGCATTTGAAAACCTTAAAAAGATCAAAGTGGTCGAACCAGCGGAGAAGGAACGGGAACTTTACCGGGAGGCTTACGGGAAATGGCTCCGGGAATTGGAGGAAGCACTTCGCTGACTTAGGATACAATAATAGGATACAATAAATAAACCAAATATATTTAATACATGGAATACTTAACAGGAGACAAGGAATTTTTCCCGGGCATCGGAAAGATCAAATTTGAAGGGGCGTCCTCAAAGAATCCCCTGGCATTTAAATATTACAAGGAGGACCAGATGGTGGGAGGCAAAGCCATGAGGGACCATTTCCGCTTTGCGATGGCTTACTGGCACACCCTCTGCGGAACGGGAGTGGACCCCTTCGGAAGCGGCACCAAGGAATTCCCGTGGGCACAGCAGAAAGACCCGATACGGAGTGCCAGGGACAAAATGGATGCGGCCTTTGAATTCACCACCAAAATGGGCATCCCTTTTTATTGTTTCCATGATTTCGACCTGGTCGAAGAAGGCGGTTCCATCGCGGAGTCCGAAAAGCGCCTCCGGACCATGGTTGATTATGCCAAACAGAAACAAAAGGATTCCGGTGTGAAGCTCTTATGGGGCACGGCCAACCTTTTCGGCCATAAACGATACATGAACGGAGCGGCAACCAACCCGGATTTCTCGGTCGTAACCTGGGCAGGCACACAGGTCAAGAACGCCCTGGATGCGACCATAGAGCTCGGGGGTCAGAATTACGTCTTCTGGGGCGGCAGGGAAGGATACATGTCCCTCCTGAACACCGACATGAAACGGGAACTCGGACACATGGCCCGCTTCCTGGGCATGGCAAGGGATTATGCAAGAAAGCAGGGCTTCAAGGGAACCTTCCTGGTCGAACCAAAACCCATGGAACCCAGCAAGCACCAGTATGACTTCGATGCAGCCACCGTCATCGGGTTCCTGAACAAATTCGGACTTGCCGGCGATTTCAAGCTCAACGTCGAGGTGAACCATGCCACGTTGGCCGGGCATACGTTCCAGCACGACCTCCAGGTTGCAGCCGACGCAGGATTGCTGGGCAGCATCGATGCCAACCGCGGGGACTACCAGAACGGCTGGGATACCGACCAGTTCCCCATCAATGTCTATGAGCTCACCGAAGCCATGCTGGTCATTTTGGATGCGGGAGGTTTCAAGACCGGGGGCATCAACTTCGATGCCAAGACGCGCAGGAATTCAACGGACCTGGAGGACATCTTCATCGCCCACATCGCCGGCATGGATGCATTTGCGCGCGCCCTGGTTGCGGCGGACAGTATCCGGAACGAATCGGACTACCTGAAGTTGAGAAAGGCACGCTATGCATCCTTTGACAGCGGAAAGGGTGCGGAGTTCGAAGCCGGCAAACTCAGCCTGGAGGACCTCCGCGAGCTGGCCGTTAAAAACGGAGAACCCAAACAGGTGAGCGGCAAACAGGAACTCTACGAGATGATCCTTAATCAATTTGTCTGAAAAGGTTTGGAACTTTCAGGCTGGAACCTTTACCGCGATTCCTTCTGTTCCGAAAGCATGGAACGCAGGGGTGACATGATCCGTTCGATGAGGCGCCGGTCGTCGGTGATGATTTCCCCCCTGCCAAGCATTTCCTGGTTGAAGGGGATCTCGATGCCGTAGTAGGTAACCAGGCCCTGCGGCAGTTCCACCTCGACGGCATACTCCTGGTCATCCGGAACCAGGCTGATACTGCGGATGATACCTCGTACCATCCCGTATTCCATATGGGGGAAATTCGCAAACTGGATATTGACCTGCTGGCCGATTTTAACCTTCCCGGAACCCTCGACCGGCAGGTTGATCTTGCCGATGATATCACCCTGGTCGGCCGGGACGATGGTAAGCACCTTATCCCCTGCCCGGACGTTCTGGTTCTCGCTCCAGTAACGCGTAAAGCTCACGATGCCGTCGATCGGGGCCTGCAGAAGGTATTTCTGCTCCCATATGTCGATCTGCGAGATCAGCTTCTCAAAGGATTCGCGGACATCGGCCTGCTTCTTCTCCTTCTCCTCCCTGGCCCGGAGTTGAAGGTCAAGGATCTCCTGATTCAACTGGGAGATCTGAATTTCGGTTTCCGACAACCTGGCGTTCGATTCCTCGTAGCTGAGCTGCTTTTGAAGCTTCGCCTGCAGCGAGCGCTCCAGGTCCGCCTCAGCACTTAGTCCCTGGGCAAATATGGAAGAATCCCTCTTAAATTGCCGGCTGGCCAGCTCGAAATCCTGGCGGAGGATCCGGCTCTGGCTCTCCAGTCGACCGGCATAGAGCCGGTACCTGCGAAGTTCCTCCTGCTTCGACCGGATGGTCCTGGCATGATAGTCCAGATCCAGGAACTGGTAATAATCCTGGTACCGGTTCAGGAACTCCGAATAGGCCGGTTGAATCTCACCCAGCCTGTAATTATTGTTCAGGGCAATGAACTCATCTTCGGACAGGCTCGTAATGGTGGTCCGTATTTCTTCGATGTCAAAGCGGAGGCTGATCACGTCGGAATAGGAGGCAGGGTTCTCAATGACGGCAAGGTGGGTATGAGACGAAACGTATTGGCTGTCCCTGACGAAAAGGCTTTCGATCTGCCCGTCGGTCCGGGCGACAAGTGTTGCAGGCGGATTCTCCGTGGTTACGGTGATGTTTGCCCGTTTGATGTCCGGGTAGTGAAAGAGCCAGCTCCCGGCAATCAGCACCAGCACCGTTAAGAGGATGACAACGGTCCCCCAGCGCACGATCCAGTGCGGTACCTGTCCCAGGATATCCTGGATCTCTTCGCTGCGGATTTCGATCTGTTTATTTTCCTCTTCCGGCATCTTTTTCAGCCGTTACGGTTAAAACCTTCATCAGGTGCCCAGCTCCAGCTGGTTCTTAACCAGGTTATAATAACTTCCCTTCTTCTTTATCAGCTCGTCGTGTTTTCCGGTTTCGGCGACCCTGCCTTTTTCCAGCACCACGATCTGGTCGGAGTTGCGGACCGTACTCAGGCGGTGGGCAACCACGATCACGGTGCGTCCTCTGAAAAATTCCTGGAGGTTGTCGATGATCACCTTTTCGTTTTCCGCATCCAGGGAGGATGTGCCCTCGTCAATGAACAGAAATTCGGGTTGCTTGTAAACGGCACGGGCTATCAGGATGCGCTGTTTTTCTCCCCCGCTCAGGGATTGTCCCCCGCTTCCGACCCTGGTGTTGTATCCGACCGGCAGGGATTCGATGAAGTCCTTTATGTTGGCCATGCGCACCGCCTGGAGCAGGCGGTCCGTGTCCACGTATTCCTCACCCAGGGCAATGTTCCTGGCAATGGTGTCCGAGAAGACGAAGCCATCCTGCATGACCACACCGCACCTTCTTCTCCATATCTGGGGACTGAGACTCTGCAGTATGGTATCCCCCACCCTTATCTCTCCCTCCAGGGGGGTATAGAAAGAAAGCAGCAGTTTGATAAGCGTGGTTTTGCCGCTTCCGCTCACCCCGACGATGGCCGTTACCTTATCGGCGGGGATCTCCAGGTTAACGCCATCCAGGACCTTGCGTGAATACGGTCCCTCGTATCGGAAAGACAGGTCCCGGATCTCCAGGGTTTTGCTTTCGGGCATCACGATCATCTCGGTCCGCTCCTCCTTTTCCTCGTTATCCTCCTTGTGGATCTCCCCCAGCCTCTCCATGCTGATCCTTGCATCCTGGGTCACGTGCATGAAATGGATCATCTGCTCAATGGGTGCGTTGAGCTGTCCGAGAATATAGGAGACGGCCAGCATCATACCCAGGGTCATGTCACCGTGTATCACGGCTGTTGCAGCCAGGAAGGTGATCAGGATGTTTTTGGTTTCGTTTATAAAAACTCCGCCGGCTTCCTGGTACTGTGTCAGCGCCAGGGAGCGTATGTTAACTTTAAACAGTGAGCCCTGTATGTTCTCCCATTCCCAGCGTTTTTGCCGTTCGGCGTGGTAAAGCTTGATGTCCTGCACACCGCTGATGAGCTGGATCAGTTTGCTCTGGTTTTCGGACAGGTTTGAGAAACGCTTGAAATCCAGCTCCCTGCGCTTGCGCATAAAAACACTCAGCCATGCAAAATAAAGGAAGCTGCCAACGGCAAAAAGGATCAGGATCTTCCAGCTGTAGATCGCAAGCACGATTCCGAAGACCAGCAGGTTCACCAGGGAGAACATGATGTTTAGGGAAGAAGAGGTCAGGAAATTCTCGATCCTGCGCTGGTCTCCGATCCTCTGCAGGATATCCCCTACCAGTTTTATGTCGAAGAATCCCAGCGGAAGCTTCATTAACTTGATCAGGAAATCCGAGATAAGGGAAATGTTCATACGTGTGCTGAGGTGCAGGAGGATCCAGCCGCGGATAAAATCAACGGACATCCGGCTGATGAACAGGACCAGCTGGGCGATCAGGATCAGGTAAATGAACCCGATATCCTGGTTGTTGATGCCTACATCCACGACGGACTGGGTCAGGAAGGGGAACAGCAGTTGGATGATGCTTCCCAGAAGCATTCCCAGCACGAGCTGGACTATGAACCTGCGGTATGGTTTCAGGTAGGAAAGCAGGAACCTCAGGTTGGATCTGTCGATTTTCTCCCCTTCCTCCGCGTAAAATTCCGGCGTGGTCTCCAGCAGAAGGGCAAGCCCCTTTTCCTCCCCTCCCTTCCGTGTGGAGATCCAGTTTTTAAGAAATTCCTCCCTGGTATAGCGGACAAGGCCGAAGGCGGGATCCGCCACAAATACCTTGTCCCTGCTCACCCTGTATACAACCACGAAGTGGATTTGCTTCCAGTGAACGATCAGGGGAAGCGGTGCTGTGGAAAGGAGCTGCGCAGGTGTAATGGAAACCCCCATGGTCCGGAAGCCTATGGATTCGGCGGCTTCGCTGATGCCCATCATGGAAACCCCGTCGCGGGAGAGATAGCTTTTGTTCCGGAGGGTCTGGAGCGTGTAGGCCTTTCCGTAATATTTGGCGATCATGCGGAGGCAGCTCGGCCCGCAATCCATTGCGTCCAGTTGCTTATAGAATGGGAAAGACGGCATGCTCCGGGATTGCTTTGGGATAAAAATAGCAAAAACTTAAGAGAATCAGGGGTCTTCCCGGAAAATGAAATCAACAGTTTCCCGGCAAACCTTCCCGGGCATGAGTTAATCACCGAGGAGGCGAAGGATACGTGCCGCATCCCTGCGGTACTCCGGATGTGTCTCAAGCAATTCCAGGTGCTCCCTTGCAGCCGCCGGATCCCCCTGACGGATATAACATAGGGCAAGCTGCCATCTCGCGGCCGGGACGACCCCGGGATCCCCCTCGGCCACCACAAGCCGGAACAGGTCTGCCGCCCTGCTGATCCGGTTGAGCGACATGTATGAGCAGCCGGCATAGAAAAGCGACCAGGACCTCAGGTCCGAGCTGTCGGAAAGCATTTCGAACAGAACCGCTGCACGGTCGTAATCTCCTGCCTCGTAAACCTGCACGGCAAATAGGAAATCGTTATCATTCCTGGCAAGTTCAGCAATTTCATCCGTCTTATGGAACGTGCTGAAATATTGCGTATAAATCTCCGCAGGTGTCATCTGTGAGAAGGGTTTGAACACCAGCATCGATACGATAACGGCCAGCACGACAACCGCAGCCGCGCTGTACCAGATCCTCCGGATCATTCCCATGGAGGATGCCCTTGCCCGCTGCTCCATAAAGTCCTGCCCGGCTTGATCCAGGGATTCGCGGTATTCCGGCGGGATATCGCCGAAGGAGCCGGGATCCTTTTTGTAATCCCGGACAGCATCCGATATCTCCCTGCTGACCTCTTCGGAAAGTTCTCCTTGGGTATCGGGTTCCTCCCCGGCTTCCCCCTCCGACAGTAATTTTCGGGCCAGTTCCTGGATCTTCCTGTACCGTTCGATTTCCTCAGCGAGGGGCGGGCTCATCCGGATCTCATCCTCGAAGCTTCTCAGTTCTTCTCCGGACATCTCCCCGTCCAGGTATTTTATGATTTTCAGGTCATCCATCTTTCATTATATTCTTGTAGGTCGGATCGTTTTTAATGCGCCTGTAAAGACTTTGTTTGCACCGGTATTTCCGGTCTGAGGTATAGTGTTCACTACTGTATCCCAAGATCTTTTGAATATCAGCAAGCGGAACCCGGTTGAAATGCATCCTGAGCAGCTTCTGGCAGTCCTCGCTGAGTTTGCTGAAATGATACCGGTACAGCGCCTTCAGTCTTTCAGTCATCTCTCCGTCCTCTTCGGATTCTTCCGTCAGGACATCCAGGGTTGAGTCCTCGACCAGCTGGTAACGGTATTTCCTCAGGTCGTGCATCCAGATGTTCTTGCAAACCGCAAAAAGATAGGTTGAGAACGCACAGGTCAGTATGAGTCCACGGTCCTTAACCTTCTGGCATATCACGATCATGGCTTCCTGGAATACGTCCTTGATGTGCTCCGGGTTTGCCCCTCTCCCGACGAAGTAACTTTCCACCTTTTCATAGTACCTGCGGTAAATATATTCCATCACCCTGCGGTCGGAATGCAAAATACCTTCCATGATCTGCGCATCTGTGTACTTCTCCATCCAGGCTTTGATTTGTCCGGTTGCCCAATTAAATATAAGAAAATACAGGCAATTTTCAGAGTCCGACATGAAAGGGGGTCGTTCAACCGCATCGACGGTTCAGGCCGGGCCATCGGGTTTATTCGAATTTCAGCTCGGCCTTGAGGATACCGCCGGTGACAATCCAGCATTCGTAATCGCAGTCGTCGGTGCTGTGCTTTGCCTCCAGTTTGTCCCCGTCTACGACCACTATGGTCTTGCCGTCCACCCGGTACCGGGCAGTCAGGGAATAAAATTGGTCCACCGCCGAGTACAGTATGTAGGGTGTCTCCCTGGCCGTATCGACCCAGTCGACCTGCCCATCCTCAATGTTGCCGCGGTAGAGTACAATGGGGACTTCCGGATGCTGCTCGTTGATGGTCAGGTGAATGGTAAGATCGGCACTGTCGGGCTTGTCCCAGTAACATTCGGAACAGTCCACCACCAGTCCCCAGTATTCATTGCAGGATCCGGCAAAAGAAAGTGCCAGCAGTATCGTTCCGAGTTTCAGGATGCTTTTCATCTATTGTTAATGCTAATCAAAACCAGGAAATGTCTTTATGTGTATACCGCAACCTCTGCCTGAAATCATAAAATCCCTGGATCGACAGGGTAAAACGGTGGCCGGAAATGTCGTACACCTTTAACGGGACATATTGATAGTCAAAGGATATCCCAAAGTAGCTGTCCCTCCAGCTCAGGCCGGCGCCCGGGACCAGGAGGTAGCGTGTGCCGGGGGTGTTCGAGGAGCCCCGGTACTTTCCCCAGGTCAGGGCCCCGGTAAGGTGGACCCGGAAACCGAAGCCTGTATTTTTCCCCCTGGAGAAGGAAAAATCCCTGCCCAGGGTCAGGGGCCAGAGGTTCCTTTTTTCCCAGAACTGGAAGGAGAGCGAGTCGTTTTCCGGGTGGAGGACCCGCACGGGGGACGGCCTGCCCAGGTACCCCGTGGTGAGGAACAGCCTGTACTTGTCCTCCGATACCCCGGCGTTGAATCCCATCATAAAATCATCCCCGTTGAAATTCAGGTCCAGTCCCCCCCGGATCTCCGAGAATTCCGGGCGACGGTTGTGCCTTGCCCCGTTGGAGGCCAGGTATTCAGCCATGGATCCGTTTCCGGATTCCTCAGCCAGGCCCAGGGCATTGGTGGAATAATTGATGTCCTGGTTGATGTCCGCACCGCTTTCCAGGAGCAATTCCACCATGTCCTCGTCTTCGTTCGTTACGGCTATGGCCAGGGCGTGCAGTCCGCCCTCGTTGCGCAGGCCCGGATCTGCTCCCCGGTCCAGAAGCATCCATGCCATATCGTAATCCCCGTGCTGGACCGCCACCATCAGGGGCGTGAATCCGGACCGGTCCTTCCCGTTCGGGTCCGCTCCCTTTTCCAGGAGGACGTCGGCCGCTTCCAGGCAGTTGTAATAAGCCGCCATCATCAGCGGCCGCGTGCCGAACCAGTCCCCCTTCTCCATATCCGCACCACTGTCCACCAGAAGGGCCACGATCTCCGGGTAATTGTAAGCGGAGGCATGCATCAGGGAAGTCAGGTCAAGCTCGTCCCTGGCATCCACTTGAGCCCCTGAATTCAGCAGAAGGCGCGCGGCATCGTAATGCCCGGCTCTGACCGCTCCGATCAGTGGAGTTACCTGGTTATCGGGCCTGGCATTGACGCTGGCTCCGTGCCCGGTCAGGTATTCCATGATCTCCACATCGCCGTTCTGTGAAGCGTACATCAGGGGCGTAACCCCTTCATAGGTGGCTGCATCTACATGGATTCCCCGTTCAACAAGCATACGGACCACCTCGAACTGGCCGTTATCGGCGGCCCGTATCAGGTTAAACTCCGGATCGTCCGGCAGGAAATACGAAGTGTCCATCCCGGAGTACGGAAGGGAATCAGCCCGGTAGGCGCTTTCCTCGATACTCCATTGATCCGGGCCGGCATCTTCAGAAAGGGTATCGGATGCCAGGGTGTCGGCAGCGATTGGGGCTTCAAACAGCGTATCGGCGGACAAGGAACCGGCCGACAGGGTATCTTCGGAAGGGGTATCTTCATACAGCGTATCGGTTGACCGGGAACCGGGACCGGTCCCCTCCAGTCTCTCCAGCATTTCTTCCGGGCTTCCGGTAAGCGGTTCGCTTCCTGTAACAGTCTGGGCAACGGCCCATCCCGATGCCAGCATGACCGCTACCGGCAAGCTTAAGAAAAGCCTCACCGTTTTGGAACCTCCAATAAAATACCGGATATGCAATTTGTGCTTCACCTGGACCGATGCAACGTTATACCTGATCAAAAGGTCTAAATTAAATGGAATTTCCGGGAATAAGTCCCGGATCAGGCTTATATAATCAAGGAATTCCCAAATTTTGTCAAATTGGCGGCGAAACCTGTGGTTTAAATCCTAAATTTGGTACAGCAGCCACGTAACCACGGATCGGAATGATCCCTGAAAACCGAATAATAACCCTTCTTCGCGCGGCCACGGCCCTGCTTCTCTCTATAGCAGTTTTTTCACTCAATGCCCAGGATCCCGACGACTACTTCGTGGGGCACGGGTTCGTCGGCAACGGAGATACGGTATTCACCAACTCTGGCACTTTCTGGGATGACGGTTATACGGCAAACTACAGTACCACCGGGAACTGGAACGTCTATTTCTGCACCACTGTCGGAAACCCGAACCCGCTCACGGTCGAATTCAAGGGGTTCGCCACCCATTACGGGGGCGCATTCCCGGCACCTCCGGGGGCATATGCGGCATGGGACTACATGACCATACAGTATCCCCCTTCCGTAAGCTACGTTGCATACCACGACGATACGCCCGAATTCAGCTTTACCTCGCAGTCCGGCTGCATCCGGTTCGGACTGGTAAAAAACGGGGATGCCTTCACACACGACGGCTGGGAAGCGGAGATATACGCCATCCCTCCTCCTTCGAACAACTCCCCATGCGGGGCAGCCAACCTGACCGTTGGCAACGTGTGCACGCCGCAGGTGTTTACCAACAAAGGCGCTTACCAGACGGGCAGCTATGCCTCTCCCTGTCATTCCTATTTCGGGGGTGACGTCTGGTTCACGGCCGTGGTGCCCGCTTCCGGCAACCTCAAGATAGAATCCTTCCCCGGAACGCTCGAATGGGCGGTCATGAACCTGTATACCGGCAGCAGCTGTACCAGCCTCAGCCACTATGCCTGCATCGAGGATTCCATCGGCATGCCTACGGCGCATCTTTCGGGACTCACCCCGGGCGACACGATTTACATAAGAATGTTCGGGGACCAGGCCAAAAGCGGAACCTTCGGGATGTGCGCTTCGGACCCGACAGCTCAGATCGAGGGACATACGGGTCCCGGCGGAGTTGGCGATGACAGCACCAACGTGCTCTGGCTCCGGGCGGACCGTGGAGTAATGAACAACAGCGATACGGACGCATCGGACGGTGAGGCCGTGAAGACCTGGCAGGATCAGAGCGGTAATGCGAACAACATCACCCAGGTAATATCCGGCAGCTGGCAGCCCCTGCTTACGGACAATGCAATCAACGGAATGCCCGTCCTGCGCTTCGACGGTTCGGACGATTACCTGGGCGCTGAACTGAGCAGCCTCTCCGCCCCCCTTACCTTGATTACGGTCAGCAGGTTCACCGATCCGGGTGTTGACGACCATCTTATGAGCATGGGCAACGAGGTCAACACGGCGAAAACCGTCAGCGTCAGCAGGGAAAGCGATAACCGGTACTACACCTATACGGATAATGGCAAATGGTACGGTCCCGCCCTGAGCGACAACACTCCCTACCTTATTCATGCCGTCCATAACATCTCGGCCACCTACCACGAGCTGTACCTGAACGAGGCGGGGCAGTCCCCCTCCGATTACAGCGCTTCGGTCGTGACCGACGGCACCTTCCTGATGGGGGCAAGCCGTGACACCACGAATTTTCTCGGCGGTGACGTAGCCGAATTCATTATCTATAAACAAAAGCTGAACGATGCGCAAAAGATCATCGTGGAAAACTTCCTGGCCGCCAAATACGGCATCGGCATTACGACGGACAAATATGCATTCGAAGCGGTACACGGGCATGATGTGGCGGGAATCGGGCAGACGGATGCCAACAACAGGCATACCGAAGCACAGTCCGATGCCACGATTTCCATCGGGAACCCCTCCGATCTCGATAACGGGGAATTTGTGCTGTTCGGGCACGATAACGGGGACATAAGTGCATGGACGGCGACCGAAATTCCGAACGGAGATCCGAATCTGAAAAGAATTGCACGGGAATGGAGGGTGAACATAACGGGTGGCGATCCGGGATTGCTTACCCTTACCCTGAGCGACTCCCTTCTTCCTGCCCTTCAGCCCGGGTTCGAGAATTATTTGCTGTGGACCGACACGGACGGGGATTTCAGCACGGGAGCTACGGCCATCCCGCTGGTAAAGGTAGGAGAGAATTACGTCGCCAATTCGGTTGGCCTGTCAGACAGTATCTACATCACCATTGCCACAACCATGCCTTACGTGGGTTTCAGCCAGGCTGCCTCATCGGGTCTCGAATCCGATGCAAGCCCGGCCATCGAGGTTGTGCTGAATTATGCCCTGAACGAGGAAGTCAGCGTGGTATTCCGGGCTGTGGACAGCACTGCGACGGGCGGAGGAGTGGATTACCTGCTGAACCCTGGTTTGGCCACCTTCCCTGCCGGTACGACCTCAACGACCATTCAGCCCCAGGTCATCGACGATACGATCGTGGAACTGCCGGATGAGTTTTTCGAAATAAGGCTTTCGGATCCCGACGCGGGACTCAACCTGTCCACGGATACCGTCCATACCTATACCATCCTGAACAACGACATCCTGGTAAGCGCCGGTACGGATACGGATACCATCAGCGATTGCGGCACTGCATCCGCCGGTCTTTCGACAGCCGTAACCGGAACCGGCCCCTATACCTATGCGTGGACACCGTCCGCGGGACTCAGCGATCCGGGGATCGCCAATCCAACAGCCACTCCTGCTGCAGACACCTGGTACAAGGTGACCGTAACCGACCTTACCAACGGATCAAGCGGAAGCGACAGCGTTCACATCACGGTGATACCAAAGCCAGCCAAACCCACCGTTACACCGGTAGGTTCGACCACCTTCTGCGAAGGGGACAGCGTTCTGCTCAGCGCATCGGACGGATATTCCTGGTTATGGTCCAACGGGAAGACTACCCGGGATATTTACGCCGTCAGTACCGGAAGCTACACCGTAAAAATCATCGATATCTACGGTTGCGAAAGCGACCCATCCGAACCCCAGGATGTTACGGTCAATCCCATTCCGGCTACACCGACCATTTCGGCTTCGGGGGACACCGATTTCTGCCCCGGTGACAGTGTGGACCTTAGCTCCAGCGACGGGGATGCCTACCGGTGGTCGAACGGGGAAACCACCAAATCCATACGGGTAAAAACAACGGGCAGCTTCTATGTGCAAACCCAGAGTGCCGCCGGCTGCTGGTCCGACACCTCACTGATTACCCTGGTCACCCTTAAGACCCCGCCGGCAGCACCCACCATCACCGCTTCGGGTCCAACGGACTTCTGCCTTGGCGACTCGGTCGACCTGACAGCCAGCGCGGGGGACACCTGGCTCTGGTCCACCGGAGCGACCGCCCAGACCATACGGGTTAAAGCGGCCGGAAGCTATACCGTGCAGGTGACCGACGCCACCACCTGCCTCAGCGACCCCTCGGCAGCCACCGTTGTCACCGTCCTGCCCGTTCCTCCCGCACCATCCATAACACCGGGCGGCAGTACGGATATCTGCGAAAACGACAGCGTGGAGCTGACTTCTTCTCCCGGAGCAGGCTATCTCTGGTCCACCGGCGCCACCACAGAGGCTATTTATGCAAATACAGCCGGCGATTACAGCGTCAGGATTATCAATGCCGAAGGATGCTGGAGTCCGTCCTCCCCGGTCGTTACCATCAGCACAAATCCCGTTCCGGGCAAACCGGTCATCTCGTATACAGGCCCTGCAACCTTCTGCCAGGGAGACAGCCTGGTGCTCAGTTCCTCGGTCGGGGACGGATACCTGTGGTCTACCGGCGAGACCACGCAGAGCATAAGCGCAAAAACCACGGGATCCCGGACGGTCCGGCTGGTCGGCACGGCGGGATGCCTCGGTCCCCAGTCGGACCCGGTGGTCATTACGGTTAACCCGCTGCCGGGAAAACCCCTTATCAGCGGGGACAGCAGCTACTGTGAGGGAGGCTCTGCAAACCTGTCAAGCACGGCCGCCACGGTATATAACTGGAGCACGGGTGAAACCTCACAGAGCATTTCTGCTGCCGCCGGAAGCTACACGGTTAGCGTCAGCGACGCAAACGGCTGCGGCAGTCCCCCGTCCGACCCCTTCACGGTCACGGAATACCCGAAACCCCCGAAACCCGTCGTTACTGCCTCGGGTCCCACCACATTCTGGTCCGGTGATTCGGTAATCCTCAGCTCGAGCCCGGCGGAGACATACCTGTGGTCCCCCGCAGGCCAGGTTACCGTGGACATTACCGTACGAACCGCCGGCGATTACAGCGTTACCATCAGCGATGAGCACGGCTGTCAGAGCGATGCCAGCGACCCGGTCACGGTTACCGTCAATTCCATTACCAGGCCCGTGATCACCATCGACGGCAGCACGGCTTTCTGCGAAGGCAGTGCGTCACCGACCCTGAGCACGGATGAGGCATTCGCCTACGAATGGTCGAGCGGGGAAACCACCCGCAACATCTCGGTAACTGAATCGGGCACCTACACCGTCCGCGTCTTCGACAACCTGGGGCACCCGTCGGAACCTTCCGACCCGGTAAGCATCAGCGTATATCCCAACCCGGATGCAATCCTGGCCGGTAAAACGGATGTCCTCTGCTACGGTGAAACCGCGGGTGCGGCGGAAATATCCGCAAGCGGGGGTACGGCACCCTACACCTATGCCTGGAGCGGGGGACAAACCGGTACGCAGGCAAGCGGGCTTGGCGCGGGACAGTACCTGGTGACGGTTACGGACGCAAACCAGTGCCTGGATACCGTCCACTTTACGATAAACCAGCCGGAGGCGATCCTGATCCAGGAAAGCATTACCCATCCCTACTGCGAGGATGCTTACGACGGCAGCATCGAGGTCAGCATCTCGGGAGGCACACCCGGCTATTCCATAGCCTGGTCCGAAGGCTCATCGGGCAGCCTGCTCCAGGGCCTGGGACCGGGCACCTGGGACCTGGAGGTTACCGATGCAAACCTGTGCATCGAAACGGCATTCTATACCCTGGCCAACCGTGAAGAAACCTGTGTGAAAGTCCCGGGCATCATCACACCGAACAACGACGGGTACAACGATGCCTGGAGGATACCCGGGATCGAGTATTACCCGGATGCAACGGTAGAGATCTATGACCGCTGGGGCAAGCAGGTATTCTTCTCCAGGGGATACGAGCAGCCCTGGGACGGTACCCTTGACGGGAAACTGCTTCCGATGGATTCTTACCATTACGTCATCAAACTGAACAACGGCAGCCCGGCGCTTGTCGGCAACATCACCATTGTGAAATGAAAGGAAACCCGTCATATATGAACAACCGGCCGACCGGGATTAAAGCATTCCCTGCCCTCCTTGTGGCCACGCTTCTGCCGTTGATGCTGCAGGCCCAGCAGCAGCCCCTGCTCACCCAGTACACCCTGAACAAGTTCATCGTCAATCCAGCCCTGGCCGGGGCAACCGGGTATACCAACCTGAACTTCACAGCCCGACAGATGTACACCGGTTTCCAGAATGCCCCCCGGAGTTTTCTGTTCAGCGCCAATACGCGCCTGCTCGAGGACGTGCATATCCTGAAGCGCCAGAAAGTCGAAAGATCCACCACCAAGGCAAGCCGGTCCAGGAACGTCGGCGTCGGCGGTTACCTGTTCAACGACCGGAACGGCATCATCGCCCGGACCGGTTTGCAGCTTACCTACGGGTACCACATCAATTTCGACGGGAAGTACCAGCTTTCGTTTGGACTGTCGTTCACCGGGTACCAGTTCAGGATCGACGACCAGAATACGCTGGTACTGGATCCCGGTGATCCCCTGCTGACCGGCAGTAAAAAAAGCTTTTTCGTACCGGATGCCAATGTTGGGATTTATTTTTCCGGCTACGGCTTCTATGCCGGCCTTTCCGCAGCCGAGCTGTTCGGCTCATCCATCAAGCTGGGAGCCAATAAGTTCGAAAACTACAAGACCCTTCGGCATTTGTATCTCCTTGCGGGATATAAATGGGCCGTTTCCGAAAAGGTCTACCTGGAACCATCCCTCCTTGCCAGGGGAACGGTCAGCCGGCTGGAGGTGGACCTGTCGGCCAAGGTATTCTACCTGAAAGACTACTGGCTCGGGTTCAGTTACCGTACAAACAGGACCCTGGCCTTTATGGCCGGGTTCAGCATCCAGGAGTTTTATATGGGATATGCCTACGATGCCAGCCTGGGGGCCATACAGACTTACGGAGGAGGGTCGCATGAGATCGTGCTGGGTTTGAAGATCGGGGACAACAACACCCGGCGGTTCCGCTGGCTGCGTCCCGACATCAGCGAGGTCGGGGATTAAACCAGCTCCTAATGTAGGCATCCACGTCGAATTTCCTCCGGCACCCCTTCTAGTTCATATACCGGATCTTGCCGAATACCGGGCGTTCCTGTCACTTCCTGTCACCCTTCAGGATATCTCCTTTGCCTCCCGGGCATTCATGAACAGGGTGTCTCCCGTATTTTCATAACCCAGGAATACTTTCTCCCCGTCGTGACGGATCTGTTCGGAATGGAATCCGATGATGCAAAGGGAGGCTTCCGCGGAATGCTGGTGAACGAGCTCACGGATGTCCGCACCGTCCTCGGGCCCCAGGATCTCGATGTTCCGCTCCGAGATCGGCAGGCGGCCGGACCGGATCATCTCCAGTAGTTGCCCGCGCGTCGCATCCACATCCGGGTCCAGGCTTACCTCAAAGATCTTGAGGTGTGATTTCCGCATGTCCGGGTGGGAGGATATGATGTATCCCAGCAGGATCATCAGGTTGGCATTGTGGTAATCGATGTGCCGGATCCATATGTGGATTCCGTCGCGCGGCTTGAGTTCGCGGGGAGAGCTCCCCAGTATGCCTACGTCGTAATGGGCAGCTTCGATCAGGTTGAAGTTTTCGATGATCTGCTTCAGGTGCACGGGATTTTTCTTGTCGAACTCCAGCAGCATGCCGTTGTTTTCCATCCCGGAGACACCGGGGATCTGTACCACCTGTGCAATGGCTGAAGTGTAGGATGGAGAAACGATGGTATCCACATAGATGTTGCTCCGCTTGTCGCTGGTCAGGGAAACAAGCTTGCGCATGGCTCCCATGGATGCATCCCGGGTGCTTTTTGAAAAATAATCGTGGATGAAATGGATGTAGGTGCCGAAACCGTGCCTGTAGGAGATCCAGTTGAGCAGCCTCAGGGCATTCTGCCGCTCGAAGGTTGAATCCGAGATGCAGATGGTCGAGGGCCTCCAGGTAACCTTTCCTCCCGTGAACCTACGTTTCTGGAGATATATCTGTATGTTCCGGCTGAGCTGGAAGATGGCGTTGCTGAAGATGGCTTCCAGTCCCCTGCGGTCCCTGTGCACATAACTTAGGGCCGTGTAAAGGGTCACGAGCAAAATGATGGCCAGGATGGCATAGGGGGTGCTGATCTTGAACATCAGCCAGAAGCACATTACAAAGCCCAGCAGGGAGATGTACCAGCGGGAACGGAAAACGGGCCGGTAGGACGGGTCCGCGCCGAAATGGAACAGGAAGGAGATCAGGCAGAGCGAGCCGTAGGTGACCATAAAAAACATGGATATGATGCTGGCCACGGCATTTACATTTCCAAGGGCAACGAATACGAAGGCGATCAGGCAGGTCAGCAGGGAGGCATTCACCGGCTCGTTCATCTCGCCTTTCCCGTGTGCAATCCATCGGTTGAGTGCCGCCAGTGGGAAGGAACGGTCCAGTCCCAGGGCCTGGAGGGTCCTGGGTGCCACCATCACCGAACCGATGGCCGAGGATATGGTGGAAGCTGCCAGTCCCAGGGGAACGATGAGTCCCCCGTACAGGGCTATTTTGCTCATGATGAGCTGATCGGTGATCAGGTCTTCCGGGGAAGCGGATATGAAAAGCTTCCAGGAAATGAATACATAGATGATTGCACCGGTTACGGTGGCCAGGGTTGTTCCCAGGGGAATGGATTTCCCTGGATTGCGCAGGTCGCCCGAAAGTCCCACGCCCGCCGTCATCCCCGTAAAAGCGGGGAACACGATGGCAAAAACGATGAAAAACACGGAAAAATCGTATCCCCCCGACCCGAAATACAGGAGTCCCCCGCTCGCCTCGTAATTCGTTTTACCCAGGAAAAAACAGGCCAGGGCCACGAAGAGGATCCCCACCACAATGTAAAGGGCTCTCACACCGGTGCCCGCTCCCCTTTTCACGATGATCCAGGTAAGAATGCCCATGGCCGGAAGGCTGATGACCTGCCGTGGAAGGTTCAGTCCGTACCGTTCGCTCAGGTAATTGAACAGCGGTTCGAAGGCCTCGGTAAAGGCGATGACGTAAAAGGCCACGCTGATGGCCTGGGAAAGGAAAAGGGAAATGCCGATCGTGGCCCCGATATTCAGTCCAAAGCTCCTGGATATGATGTAGTACTCTCCTCCCCCTTCGACGCGCTGGTTCGTGGCCAGTTCCGAAAGGGCAAAAGCCGTGGGAATGGTCACTGTGTGCCCGATCAGGATGATCAGGATGACCCCCCAGAACCCTAGCATTCCGACGGCATAACCGAAGCGCAGGAAGAGGATGGCCCCCAGTATGGTAGAGATGGCGGTGAGGAACACCGGCAGTGTCCCGAATCCTTTTTCTCTTGGTCTGGCCATCAATTTGACATTACGCAACGCTGTAATATTAACCAAAAAAATCTACAATTGCAGACCGTCTTAAATAGGCAGTCACATCCGCCTACGTACTTCTACATTCTCCAATTCAATTACGGTGGAAATGCTATCAATGATTGCTGGCTTGTTTTTCGGATCCCGTCTGAGCCGGTTCGGAATCTATCTGATTTTATAACTTACAGATGCTAATTCCCTGTCCAGGCCTTCCGGTCCGGTTGCAACTACATTTTCAAACCTGACGGTATCTCCATAGTTTAAATTTCTGAATTGCGATTTCAATTCTGCCGGGAATCTGTTTCCATCGTAATCATTGCTGAATATCTGCTCATCCCCCCTTACAATTACGACTGAATAGGATTTGACCTTGAATTCTGCATCGAATATAAAATCGTTCTGTTCGGCTTTTATCCCTGGCTCAGAAAAAAGGACAGGTTTGGGCATCACGCCATCCCTTCTTCCACCCACCGTTACAACCGGATCAGGAATTTTGTGTACCCTGAATTGAGAACTGCCAATGCGTATGGTATCCTTGTTTTTTATCACTGACAGATTGAAGGTTGCCACGGATATATTGCCTGGAATGGCAAAATATTCACAACCAACTCTCCGCTTGAGTCGTACATTTGAGGAGATAAGTATGGAATCGCAACTATGGTTTTCAACCACTATTTTAAGTGGATTCTCGACTCCCATATAGAGAATATTCATTTTCAAGGGGGATATTGCATATTCCTGTGCATTTACTGAAAGTGAAAGCATCAGGGCCAGTACTATTAAAACTCGCTTTTTCATGGTTATTTGGTTT
This sequence comes from uncultured Bacteroides sp., assembly GCA_964575235.1. Taxonomy (GTDB): domain Bacteria; phylum Bacteroidota; class Bacteroidia; order Bacteroidales; family SM23-62; genus SM23-62. The sequence continues at coordinate 4,687 of CAZNQG010000044.1, read as the reverse complement.
AACAGGATTTATGATTAGAAGATAGTGATTATTTGTATATCCCTTTTCAATTCAGACTTATTTTCTATGAATTACCCATCCGGTTACATTCTTTAAGACACGTTCATTTCAAAGATCAGGCATAATTCATTTCACGGCTCAAGAATGCTGGTTTTGTTCATGTTTTTGCATGTCTATTTTGACTACATTTGCGCGCTGAAAAAAATCGCGTCCTCAATAACAACAGAAAAAATGGGATTCCTGCACAAAGACAAGCTGTTCTCCAGGGAATGGTTCATTAACTGGGCCCTGATCCTGGCCGGTTCCTTCATTATGGCTGCCGGATATGTATTCTTCATCACACCGCACCGGATTGTTCCGGGAGGTGTTTACGGCATCAGCATCGTTATTCATTACCTTACCCAGGGAGTCTTCCGGTTTGCTCCCGATGGTCTCCCCGTGGGCATCGTGGGACTGCTAATGAACATTCCCCTGACCATCATCGGCATCCGAATCCTGGGTCCCCGGTTCGGGGTTCGTACCATCCTCGGGTTTTTCCTGACGGCGGCGTTCATTGACCTGCAGACCCTGCTCTGGGGCAACCGTGCCCTGGTCGAGGGCGATGTCCTGCTGTCGAGCATCTTCGGGGGCGTGCTGATCGGGTTCGGCCTGGGACTGATCTTCCGATCCAGGGCAACCAGCGGTGGATCCGACATCGTTGCCATGATCCTTTCCAGGTATACCCGGCTTCCCCTCGGACAGCTGCTGATTTACGTGGACAGCGTGATCGTTCTTTTGGGGCTCATTGCTTTCGGGGACTGGAAGATCCCCCTGTATTCCTGGCTGGTCATTTTCATAACCGGCAAGGTGATCGATGCCACCCTGACCGGGTCAAACTACAACAAGTCCGTATTCATCATTTCGGAAAAGTACCGGGAAATCCAGGATGTCATCATCCGGGACCTCAACCGGAGCGGGACCATGCTCGAGGGTACCGGTCTGTACGAGGGAGCCGACAGGCCCGTTCTCTTTACCAACGTGAGCCGCAGGGAACTGGTGATGCTGGAGAACCGCATACGGGAGATCGACGCCAGGGCCTTCGTGACCGTAATGGATGCCAAGGAGGTCCTCGGCGAAGGTTTCAAACCACTGAAGGAGAGCTGACCCAAAGCCTTCCCGGATCGTTTTACGCTGCCAGGATTACACCTTTTCCGGGGCCGGCAATCCGGTTCGGGGGATTTCCTTTCGCGCAAGCCGCCTTTTCGTTGTCTTTGAACATACCAAATCCCCGGACATGAAAGAACATTTTTCGCCTATTCTTTACGGAATCTCCATCCTGCTTGCCGCCTGCATCCTGAATTCCTGTACGATCCGTCCCGCAAAATCCAACCGGAGGACCCGGAACTCGGGATGATCATCGGCTACCTGGACAGCTCCTGGATTGCCATGATCGAAGGCTACAACCCGAATTTCCTGGTCATGGCCAGGGAAGTGGCCGACCCCGATTCCCGCGTTCAAATCCGGCTACACACACCCACGCTTCAGCAATACAAGCATCTATCCCCTGACAGCCCACCTGCTCGGCCTGGTACCGGTTGATACGGACGGGAGCCTGGAGGAAGTCCGTTCCATGCTCAGGAAGGACTGAAACGTATGCCTCCCAGTTGTTAAATATTTTATAAAGTCCCCCAGCCGGTTACTCCGATCCGAAGAATTGGGTACTTTTCAACCAAAATCCTGAAAGATGAAAAGATTTGTCATACTCCCGATAACCCTTTTGCTGGGTTCCGCGGTTTTTGCAGCCGGTTCCCTGAAAACCGGAGACCGGGTGCCTGATTTTTCGGCAACGGACGAGAACGGGCAGACCTGGACCCTTTCCGGGCAGCGTTCGAACTACGTCGTCGTGTACTTTTACCCGGCGGCCTTTACCGGCGGATGCACCAGGCAGGCCTGCTCCTACCGGGATCACAATGAAGAATTTACGAAACTGAAGGCCACGGTCGTGGGGGTGAGCGGGGATGAATATGCAAACCTGGAGAAATTCAAGTCCCATCACAACCTGAATTTCACCCTCCTTTCCGATCCGGACGGTAAGATCGCAGAAATTTTCGGCGTACCCACACGCGACGGAAGCACCTTTGAAACGGAAGTCGACGGCGAAACCCTGCAACTCAACCGGGGAGTGACGGCGGCCCGATGGACCTTTGTCATCGATGCAAACGGGAAACTGATCTACAAGGACAGCGAGGTTTCGGCGGCAACCGATCCGGAAAAGGTTCTCAAGTTCCTCTCGACGCACGATTCGCGTAAATCCTGCACGCCCAGATAGCAGCAATTCGCCCGCACACTTTGACGCTGTCCGGCAGATCCTCTCAGAATCACGACGGCCCGGATTTGGGACCGGCGCATTAAGAATTACTGCCGGGTTTTTCATTTCGATTTTTTTTTTGCAATTTTAGGGTAGTATTAGGGTAGCACTCCTCCCGAATAATTGCAACAATGCTTCGGAATTATATTACCATTGCAATCCGGAACCTTATCCGGCAGAAGGGTTTTGCAGTGATTAATATACTGGGCCTGACCATAGGGCTGACCGTCGCGGCCCTGATCATCCTGTACATCGTACACGAACTGGGATACGACCGTTTCCATGAAAACGCCGGCCGGATCTTCAGGGTGGCCATCGATGCGGAAATTTCAGGACAGCCCCTGAACGTGGCCGTCTCCTCCGCGCCATTCGGTCCCGCCTTAAAAAACGACTATCCGGAAGTCAAGGATTACGTCCGCATCGACCGGGCCGGATCCGCCCTCCTTGCCAGGGGAGAAACGAAGTTCTACGAAGAGAACATCCTGTATGCCGATTCGTCTTTTTTCAGGATCTTCACGGTTCCCCTCATCCAGGGAGACCCGGAGACCGCCCTTTATGCATCGCGTTCCATCGTAATGTCGGAGTCCATGGCGCGTAAATATTTCGGTCAGGAACACCCGGTCGGGCAGGTGGTCCGCTTCAACGACCGGTATGACCTTACCGTTACCGGGGTTTTCCGGGATTACCCGGATAACTCCCACCTTCAGTTCGATGCCCTGGTCTCTTTTGCCACCCGGGTCGAGATGGCTTTCGAGGGCTGGCTGGAAACCTGGGGTAACCTTTCCATCTATACCTACATCATGCTCGAACCCAATGCGAGCCTGGACTCCCTGGAATCGAAGTTCCCGGAATTCCTGCCCCGGTATTTTTCGGAAGAGATCCTGGAATCCAACATACGTTTTGACCCCTATCTTCAGCCCGTTACGAGCATACACCTGCATTCCAACCTGATGGCCGAAGCGGGGAATAATTCCGACATCAGTTACATCTACCTGCTGATGGCGATCACGCTCTTCATACTATTGCTGGCCAGCATTAATTTCATGAACCTTTCCACTGCGAAATCGGCCAACAGGGCACGGGAGGTCGGAATGCGGAAGGTCCTCGGGGCAGGCAAGAAGAGCCTTGTCACCCAGTTCATCGGTGAATCGGTCATAATCAGTCTTATCTCCCTGTTCATTGCCTTATTCCTGATCGAGCTCATCCTGCCCGCCTTCAACAACATAACCGGGAAAGACCTGGATATGAAATACATCCTGAACTGGGAAATAACCCTGGGGTTCGTGCTTCTCGCACTCGTTGTAGGCGTATTTGCAGGTTCCTACCCTGCATTCTACCTTTCTTCCTTCAATCCCATCCGGGTGTTGCAGTCCCGCATGAAAGCCGGGTCATCTAACGTCCTCCTCAGAAACATCCTGGTCATCGTGCAGTTTACCATATCCATTGCCCTGATCATCGGGACGGTGATCATCTACCGGCAATTGGATTACATCAAAAACAAGAACCTAGGATTCGACAAGGAAAACGTTGCCGTGATCACCCTGCGCAATCAGGAGATCAGCCGCAAGGGGCAGGTCATCAAGAATGAATTCCTTAAGAATCCGGATGTTCTTGGGGTAAGCCTGACCGACGGATTCCCGGGAGGCAGCCTGAGCGGAAGCGGCTATTTCCCGGAAGGATATGGTGAGGAAGATCCCTGGCTGCTGTACGGCTTTGCCGTCGATCCGGATTTTATTGACGGGACGGCCCGCATGGTGATGGTGGAGGGAAGGAACTTTTCAAGCGATTTCCCGTCCGACAGCACAGCGGTACTGATCAACGAAACACTGGCCCGGCAGCTGGACTGGCTGGACGATCCCATCGGGAGGATCATCAACTCGGATAGCGAGGATTCCATCCGGTACCGGGTGGTGGGCGTAGTCGGCGATTTTCACAACCAGTCGCTGCATTCGAAAATTCCACCGGTCATGCTGCGCTACCTGCGGCACGATCCCGACTTCATCCTGGCAAGGATTCGCGGGGACGATCCCGGGTCCGTGCTCCAGGAGTTGGAGCTTGCATGGAAGGATATCAATCCCGAGATCCCGTTCGAGTACACCTTTCTGGATGAGAGGATTGACAGGTTTTACGAGTTCGAGGACAAGATCGGCAGGATCTTCATCTATTTCACCCTTTTCGCAATGTTCATTGCCTCTATCGGCCTGTACGGGCTTGCCTCCTTTGTTGCAGAGCAGCGTACCAAGGAAATCGGGATCCGGAAGGCCATGGGATCCTCCGTCGGCAGGATCGCCGTCCTCCTTTCCCGTGATTTTGCACGGCCCGTCATGCTCGCACACCGGG